>JAIFMT010000010.1 GCA_020048295.1 Rhodoferax sp. | reverse complement strand
AGTTCGTCCTTGTAGTCTTTTTCTTCGAGTTTGAGCGTCAAGTCCATTTCGGACAACACGGTGCGGTGGTCCACCGCCACGCGCACCATCGGGGCCACCGCCACTTGCGGGCGCTCCGGGCTGGCCAGGCGGCGCTTGAGCGCATCGAGCAATACCTGTCCGACGGTGAGCGAGCGGTAACGGTCGTCGCTGCCATCGACCACCACCCACGGCGCGGCGGCGGTGTTGGTGATGCGCAGCAGGTGGCCGGCCACGTCTTGCAGCTGGTCGTAGGTTTTCAGGCGGTCCCAGTTCCACTGCGTCACGCGCCAGGCGGTACGCGGGTCGGCTTCCAGGGCTTTGAGCCGCTCGCGCTGCCCGTCCTTGGTCAGGTGAAACCAGAACTTGAGCACCAAAGCACCCTCGTTGACCAGCATTTCCTCAAAGCGGTTGATCTGCTGGGCCCGTGCGTCGAGCTCCTTGAGGCTGATTTCGCCCTGGATGCGCTCACGGATCGGGTCGGAATACCAGCTACCGGCAAAGATGCCGATGCGGCCCTTGGGTGGCAGGCTGCGCCAGTAGCGCCACATCGGTGGGCGCTCCAGCTCTTCGTCGCTGGGCTCGGAAAACGCCAGCGTTGACAAAAAGCGTGGGTCCATCCACTCGTACAGCACGTTGATGGTTTCACCCTTGCCGGCACCGTCCTGGCCGCTGATCAACACCACCACCGGGAATTTATGCTGGGTGAACAGCTCCACCTGCGCCTCTTGCAAGGCAGCACGCAACACCGGCACCGCTTCGCGGAAGGCGGTTTTGTCGAGATTGTGACCAATTTCTGCTGATTCAAACATGGTGTGCTTTCTGTGGTTTGTAATGCTTGCGATGGATGCAGATGGTGCATCAAAGTGCCGCTGTCAGGCAAGACTTGGCCGCAGCGGCAAGGTGATGCGAAAAGTGCTGCCCTGACCTGGCGCGCTTTGCACGTCGAGCTGGCCCTGGTGGCGCGCGATGATTTCCCAGCTGACCGACAGACCCAGCCCGGTACCGCTGCCCACCGGCCGGGTCGAGTAAAACGGCTCAAAAATGCGTTTTTGCAGCTCGGCGCTCATGCCGCAACCGCTGTCGCTGACTTCCAGCCAGACGTGCTCACCCGGCTGCATGCCGCTGCGCAACGTGATGCTGCCGTGGCCGCTGATGGCCTGGGCCGCGTTCCTCAGCAGGTTGACCAGCACCTGGGTGATCTGCGCCACATGGCAGTGCACTGGCGGCAGGCTGGCCAACTGTTTGACCACGCTGGCCTTGGGTGCGATGTCGCTGCCGACCATGTTCAAGGCGCTTTCCAGCGCCTGATTCAGGTCGGCCGGTGCCCCGGGCCCGTCGTCGGCACGGGCAAAGTCGCGCAGGTCACTGACGATGCGCTTGACGCGGGCCAGCCCGTCTTTGGACTCGCGCAGCAGGCCGGGAATATCGTCGCGCAGGTAGTCGATGTCGATTTTTTGCCGCGCAGCGGCCAGCGTCGCCTGTTGCTCAGCGCCCAGGCTGGCACTGACAGCCTCATAGGCCGAGATCAGCGCGAATAACTGGTCAACATAGCCGGCCAGCGACCCAAGATTGGAATTGACAAAGCCCACCGGGTTGTTGATCTCGTGCGCCACTCCGGCAGCCAGTTGCCCCACGGCGGCCATTTTTTCGGACTGCAGCAGTTGCACTTGCGTCTGCTGCAGCCGCGCCACCGTGGCCGCCAGATCCCGCGTGCGCGCCTGCACCCGTGCTTCGAGCGACTGGTTGGCAATTTCCAGCGCAGTCTTGACACGCTGCACTTCTTCGTTGGCCTGCGACAGCTTGCGGTTGCGCTCGGTCAGCAGGGTGAACAAATCCAGCAGCGTGCTGTTAAAGACCGCGTGCGCCGCGTCCTGCGGTTGACTGATGTGTTCATACGCCTGTTGCGCCGACTGGCCTGCGGCGATGTCCTTGATCTGGGCGGCCATGCGCTGGTCTTCCACCAAAATGTGAAAACTCAGCCAGCTGCCCAGAAAACGCAGCAGTTCGGTGCCCGACAGACTGCCGTCGTGCTCGTACTGGCGACGCATCTGCGTGACCTCATCGACGAACGCCTGGTGTGTCTGGTGGTGATGCTTCAAATAATCGGCCGTCAAGTGGAGTTGCACCATCAGTTGCTCTTCGTCCCGAAAATGCACCACCGCGTAACGCGTCAGGTTATCCAGCAACGGACCAACGGCGCGCCGAGCTACCTCGTCGTTAAGCGCCAGGTGCGGCGCGGCCTGGTTGACCATGTCCACCAGCGCGTGGTGCTGCGCATCCACCCGCTCCAGTCCGGTCTCAAAATACGGGCTCCAGGCCATCAGTGTCATATCGGATCGTCCTGTGCATCACCGGTGCCGCTGTTCTCGGGGTACGCATTGATCGGCAACACCAGCCGGAAGGTGCTGCCCTGCCCGGGCTGCGACTGCACCTCCAGGCGCCCTTGATGCCGGGTGACGATGCCAAAAGCAATCGACAAGCCCAGCCCGGTACCCAGGCCCACCGGTTTTGTGGTGTAAAACGGCTCGAAGATTCGCGCCTGGGTGGGGCCGTCCATGCCGCAGCCATCGTCTTGCACCTCAATCCAGACGTTGGGGCCCTGCACACCGGTGCGCAGGGTGATGTGGCCTTTGTCCGTAATCGCCTGCCCGGCATTGACCAGCAGGTTCATCAACACTTGGTTGATTTGCGCCGCCACACAATAGACCTGCGGCAGCTCGCCATACGCCCGCGTCACCTCGACCTTGTATTTGAGCTGGTTCCACACCACGTTGAGGGTGCTTTCCAGGCCCTCGTGCAAATCGGCCCAGCACCATTCGTTGTCACTGGAGCGCGAGAAGTTTTTCAGGTCCAGCACGATCTGGCTGATGCGGTTGATGCCCTCGCGCGACTCGGCAATCAACTGCGGCAAGTCGGTCAGCATGAAGTCAAAGTCCATGTCGGCCTTGCGCTGGCGCAGCGGCAGGCACAAGGCGGCACCTGCGGCGTCGACCTGCGACTCCAGCGCCGCATAGCCTTGCAGCAGTTCCAGCAGTTGTTCAACGTATTGCGCCAGCGTGCCCAGATTGGATTTGACAAAACCCACCGGGTTGTTGATTTCATGCGCCACACCGGCGGCCACCTGTCCGATCGAAGCCATTTTTTCAGACTGCAGCAGTTGCATCTGGGCATCGGCCAGTTTGCGGTTGAGTTCCACCAGTTCTTCGATCCGCTTGCGCAAGGAGGCCTCGGCGCGAGCCCGGCGGGCAATGCGCCACAGGTCGTTGCCAATCAGGCTTAAAGTGTCCACATCGGCATCGTTGTAATCCGTTACTTTGTTGCCCACGCCCAGCATCATGCTGACCTGGCCCCCTTCGATCACCGGCACCGAAATCAGCCGCTGCAGCGTGGCATGCCCCGGCGGCAAGCCGTGCTTGGCGGGATAGCTGGCGTAATCATTGAACATCACCGGGGCTTTGTTGCGCACGCAGTCCGCCCAGATGCCGGCCTGACTGACCGGGTAGTGGCTGTCATAGGCAGCCGTGCAGCCCTTAAGGGCGCCAGCGGTCCAGGTCACCAGTTCCAGCGTTTGCTGGTCTGCGTTGACAAAGTGCAAAAAGCCGATCTTGCTGTGGGTCAGTGCCTCGGCCATTTCGAGGCCACGGGTTAAAAAGTCCTTTTCGGGCAACAGGTCGCCGAGTTCGTTGATCTGCAACAGCACAGTGGTGAGCTCTGCGGCACGATAACGCTCAGTGACATCCAGGCTCAGGCCACCCAAAAACTTGGCACCGCCGGCATCCTGCATGACAAACATGCTGGTCTCCAGATGCCGGTCGTTGAAGGCTTCTTCCACCGTGCGCCGACCCCCATCGACCAGCATCTGTCGGTCCAGCTCGGTGACAAGATCAGCAAAATCTTTCGGAAAAATATCATGCGCGGTCTTGCCAATCATGGTTTTTGGCTCAACGCCCAACATCCGGCCCAGGTTCTTGTTGACCATCAACAAGCGCAGGTCGCTGTCTTTGAGGTAGGCGGTGCCGGGCAATTCGTCAATGAACTGCTGAATCAGCGCCTGCAGCATGTGCATGCTGTCCTGGGCTTGGCGACGTTCGCTGACATCATGAATCATCGACAGCAGGTAGGTTTGCCCGCCAAAACCAATCGGGCTGCTGAACACCTCCACGTCACGCACTTCGCCGCTGGCCAGTCGATGCCTGAAATCAAAATGGTCCTTGCCGGTGGACTTGGCCAGTGCCATTTCGCGGCGGATTTCCTCCTCGCTCAGGATGTTGATGTCTGGCACTTTTTTGGCTATCAGCTCGGCGTGGCTCCAGCCATAAAAATTGACCGCGCGGATATTGGCATCCACCACGCGCAGGTTGACCGGGTCAATCAGCAGCATGGGCATGCAGTTGTTGGCAAACAGCGCGCTGTAGCGCGCTTCACTCTCGGCCAGCGTGGTCTCGGCCAGGCGGCGCTGCGTGTCGTTGTCGAAAACATTCAGCGCGTGGCTGATGTTCGAGGCCAGTTGCCCCAGCAAGCGTTGCGCCGTGGCATCAAAGGTGTTGACGGCTCTGGCATGCAGCAGCAACACGCCCACCGGCTTGCCCGCCGTGGTCAGCGGCAGCACAGCGCTGGAGTGCCAACCCTGCGATTTTGCCCACGCTGAAAACGCCGCCAGGGCAGGATCGCTTTGGACATCCTTGCACCAGATGGCCCGGTTGTCGCGAATCGCCTGGGTCACCGGGTTTTGCGCCGGTGCCGCATCGAGTGCCACCAGCGCATGGATGAACTGCAGGTAACTGAGCTCCTTGCCAAAATGGGCTTGTGGCCAGACTTTGCCGCTGGCCGCATCCAGCATGCCAATCCAGGCGACCTCAACCCGGCTGGTCTGCACCACCTGACAGCACAGATCTTTGAACAGCGCATCACGCTGTTGGCTGCCAATAATGACCTGATCGCAGGCGATCAGGACCTCATACCAGTCCACAGACGTATCAAGCGGTGACTTGGGGTGATGCGACATGCTGCGACGGCTCAAAGCGGGTTGTTGCGCCACACATGGGTGACCAGCTTGAGCCCCATGGATTTCTCAAAACTGTTGATCTTGCGGATCACCGGGTCATCGAGCACATGGCCTGCGGTGAGCATCAGCAAACCGCTGGCGGTCATCAAGTCGCGCGACAGCACCATGCCTTGGCGCAGGTCCGCTGTTTTGAGGGGCAGCTCGGTGGACTTTTCAGCGGCTGCCAGCAACGTCTGGCTTGGCGCATCGCCTTGCAGCGCCACCAGAGCTTCGACCACCATCGGGTCGTAACGGCGTGCGCTGCCCTTGACGATGGTGCCCAGCGCGTCGGCGGCGCTGAGCTTGCATTGGCCCAAGGTACCAATTTGCAGGCTGTCGTAATCGCTGGCCACGCTGATGATTCTGCCGCCCAGCGGGATTTGCTCTTTGGACAGTTGGGCCGGGTAGCCACCGCCGTCATAACGCTCCAATTGGTTGGCAATGGCGTCCACTGCAGATTTGAGCTCTTCGAGTGGCATCAGCATTTGTGCGGCGCGCACCGGGTGCTTGCGGTAGATGTCGAGCTGACGGGTGTTCATCATCACCACCGGGGTGTCCATCAGCAGGTCGTCAAAGCCCACTTTGCCAATTTCGTGCAGCAGGCCAGCCACAAAGGTTTCCTGCACCTGCTTGTTGTCGAGCCCCAGGCGCTGGGCCATGCGCCGCGCCAGGTCGGCCACGCGGCGCGAATGCCCGGCCAATTTGCTGTCGCGCAGTTCAATCAGGCCAGAAAACACCCTGATGGACGTAATGAAGTTGCCTTTGAGGCGCTCGTTGGCCGCGTTGAGCGCACCATTGGCCCGGGCCAGATCGGCGGTGCGCACCTGCACCTTGGCTTCCAGGCTAGCGTTGAGCGCCTTCAGCTCGTCGTTTTGCTGCTGCACCAGGGCCTGTAGCCGCCTTTGCTCGACTTCCATCGCCCGATGCCGCAGGGCACCCTGCACGATCAGCACAATGTCGTTGTCGTCCCAGGGCTTGGCGATGTAGCGGTAGATCTCGCCACGGTTGATGGCCCCCATGATCGAGTTGACATCGGCATAACCGGTCAGCAGCAGCCGCATGGTCCCTGGCCAGCGCTGACGCACCTGCTCCAGAAACGTCACACCATCCATCTCGGGCATGCGCATATCGGAGATCACCAGGTCAACCGCTTCACCCTCGAGCAGAGCCAGCCCGGCGGCCCCGCCCTCAGCCACCTTGACCTGCAGACCGCGCGCCCGAAACAGCCGACGCAGCGCGGACAGGATGCTGGGTTCGTCATCGACACACAGAATGGTGGCGGACATCAGGTTAGCGGCAGGTTTATCGGTATCACTCATGGAGGTGCTGCGGGCTCACTCAAAGGTTGGCAAACAATTGGGCTTCTTCAAGCAACGGACTCAGGTCGCCCAGGCCTGCCATGACGGCGTCCAGTTTACCGCCCAGACGCGCCTGCACGGTGGCTGGCAGGGACTCGGCCTCAATGCAGGCACCCAAATCAAGGCCAAGCTGTTTGCTGATCTGGTTGGCGGCAAACACGCAGGCCAGCATGTCGGTGTCGCATTGGCTCGGCTCATGCTGAAAACGAATGGTGTCCACCAGACATTGCGCGAAACGCCACTTTTCGGCCAGCATGGCGCCGATGGCCGCGTGATCGACGCCCACCACGTCGCGCAGCGCCAAATGTAGCGCGATGTCCTTCCACAGGCTCATCTCGATTGCTTTGCGAAATTCGGCTGGCATGAACTGCGCCACGACCACCTTGCCAAAATCGTGCAACAGCCCGGCAATGAAGCAATCGTTGGGGTCGGCTGCCGAAAGTGGCTGCGCCAACCGACGCGCCACCCCGGCCACCGTGAGCGAATGCACCAGGTAGCGCTGGCCGTCAAAACCCGCCAGCGGGTTGCTCGGCAACATGCTGATGGCGGCCATGCTGAGCGCCAGGTTCTTGATGGTGTTAAAGCCCAGGAACACCACCGCATGGTCGATCGAGGTCATGCGCGTTGACAGTCCGTAATAGGCCGAGTTGACCACCCGCAGCACCTTGACCGTCACCACCGGATCTTTGCCAATGATATTCACCAGGTCTTTGGGGGAACAGGCCAGATTGCTGGTCAGCGCAAGGATGCGCTGCACATTTTTTGGAAACGCCGGCATGCTGTCCACTGCTGCAGCCAGGCGCAAAGACAGATCGGCAGGGACGTGGTTCATGGTGATGCAAACAATAGCACCATTTTCCTTGGCTCAAAACAAATAAGCTATGAATAAAGATGTTCACCAGAGGATTCCGACCAATTCACAGGCGTAAGATAGCAGGGACAGAAATGCCAGATGTCAACGGCCCCCGAGGAAACGATAACGTGCAAACCACCAAGTACAAGATTTGGGTCCAACTGCTAACCACCATTGGCGCGGCACTCTTGGTAGTCTGGACGGGTGTGATCATCTGGCAAGGGCATGTCACCCGCCAGGCGGCGCTTGACCAAGCCACAGATTTCTCCAGCAGCATGCACGATGCCACCATGGCAGGCCTGACCGGCATGATGGTCACCGGCACCGTGGCGCAGCGCGATGTGTTTCTGGACCAGGTCAAGCAACTCGGTGCCATTCGAGACATCCGGGTGCTGCGCGCCGAAGCAGTGGTCAAGATTTATGGCCCCGGCACTGCCAAAGACGACTCCCAGCCGGACGCACTGGAGCAGCAAGTCATGGCTTCGGGCAAAGCCATCGTGCAGGTCGAATCCGACGCCACCGGCGAATACCTGCGCGCGGTGCGCCCGACGCTGGCATCCAAAAACTCGCTGGGCAAGGACTGCACCACCTGCCATGCCGCCACCGAAGGCACCGTGCTGGGCGTCGTCAGCATGAAAGTCTCGCTCGACAAGGTCAACGCCAGCCTGGCCGACCAACGCCTGAAGTCAATTCTGGCCGCGCTGATCACCTGCATTCCGGTGCTGATGCTGATTTACCCGTTCATTCGCCGGGTCGTCACGCAACCGCTGGAGTACTGCATCAGAGTTGCCCGTGGCATCGCTGCAGGCGACCTGACACAAGTGGTGGAAGTGCGCTCCAGCAATGAAATGGGCGGGCTGCAACAAGCCTTGAAAGACATGAACAGCGGTCTGGAAGGCATCGTGCGCCAGGTGCGCGCCGGTACCGACTCAATTTTCAGCGCCTCCAGCGACATTGCCAGTGGCAATCTTGACCTGTCCAACCGCACTGAAGTGCAAGCCAGTTCTCTGGAAAGGACCGCAGCTTCCATGGCTGAAGTCACCTCAGCGGTCAACAAAAATGCCGAACACGCCCGTCAGGCCAACCAGTTGGCCAAGTCCGCCTCGGATGTGGCGATGCGCGGTGGCACAGTGGTGTCAGGGGTGATTGACACCATGGCTTCGATCAACACATCCAGCAAACGCATTGTTGACATCATCGCGGTCATTGACGGCATTGCCTTTCAGACCAATATTCTGGCGCTCAATGCTGCCGTGGAAGCCGCCCGCGCTGGCGAGCAAGGCCGGGGTTTTGCCGTGGTGGCCGCCGAGGTTCGCAGCCTGGCCAAGCGCTCGGCCGATGCGGCGCAGGAGATCAAAACGCTGATTGGCGACTCGGTCAACAAGGTCAACGCCGGCAGCAGTCTGGTGCAGCAGGCTGGCAGCACCATGAATGACATCGTCGAGAGCATCCGCAAAGTGACCGACATCATGGCGGAAATTTCTGCGGCCGATACCGACCAATCCGCCGGCATTGAACGCGTGGGCGAGTCGATCGACGAGATGAATCAGGTCACCCAGCAAAATGCCGCACTGGTTGAACAAGCCGCCGCTGCAGCACAATCACTGCAAGACCAGGCGGCCCACCTGGAACACTTGGTGAGCACGTTCAAGGTCAGATGATGCCCGCAGCAACCTCCACCATTCACTGGCAGGAGGGCGGCTTGGACTGTCATGCGCGCTGGCGCTCCGAACGGGGCATCGCGCCACCCAAGCGTGTCGTGCTGGCCGACGACAGCCTCAGCGCCGATGCCGCCTACCAGCTGGCCTGTGCCGGCACAGCGCTGTTATGGCGTGGCGATTTTCAAAACGCCCGCCAATTGCTGCAGGCGCTGGGACGACGCATTGACCAGGTGCCCAAACGCAAGCGCAAACAAGCCGGCCAGGCGGTGCCACTGTCGGATGCCTTTAACCAGCACCGGCTGGCCCAGTCGCAGCGGGCACGCCTGCTGGGCATGTTGTTGATTGGTTTTGAGGCCGACTACAGTATCGGGCTGCGCCGTGCCCCGGATGTCAAGTGTGCCTGCGCCCAAGCCTGGGGCCCTGCCATGCCAACCAGCGCCAGCGACAACGGCCTCTCGGTGGCCTCGCTGCGCGAATTGCTGGGCATCACCAGTGCCCATGAGTGGCAGCGGGTGGGTGTCGAAATTACCGCCCTGGGCGCGGCACCGAACAACCGCATTCACCCGCACTACGGTGTTTTTTCACCGGTGCGCGGCGAATACATCGCACTGGTGGCCAACGCCCACCTGCCCAAACCGCCCAAAGGTCAGACCCACATCACCGCGTTTGACATTGGAACTGGCACCGGTGTGCTGGCCGCCGTGCTGGCGCACCGGGGCCTGGTGGATGTGGTGGCCACTGACCTGGATGACCGCGCGTTGGCCTGTGCACGGGCCAATCTGGCCCGGCTTGGCCTTGCCCAGCAAGTGCAGGTGCTGCAGATGGACCTGTTTCCACCTGGGCTGGCCAGCTTGATCGTGTGCAACCCGCCGTGGCTGCCAGCACGCCCCGGCTCAGCGCTGGAGCGTGCGGTGTACGACGAAGATGGCCGCATGCTCAGTGGTTTTCTGCAAGGCTTGCGCGCGCACCTGGCTCCCAAAGGTGAAGGCTGGCTGATCTTGTCGAACCTGGCCGAACACCTGGGTCTGCGCAGCCGTGACGAACTGCTGGCGCTGTTCGCACAAAATGGCCTGCGGGTGGTCAGCCGTATCGATGCCAAGCCGCTGCATCCCAAAGCCGGCGATGCCAGCGATGCCTTGCACCAGGCACGCGCCAAAGAGGTCACGTCACTGTGGCGACTGGCCGCTCAGACCGACGCAGCGGTTTAAGGGCCGTGCGAAGCACCTGAAATGCCGCGCAGTGGGTTCGAAAGCCATTGGCCGGATGACCTGCAAGGATGCTGACCGGCAGATAAACTGAACTTCCATGCAACATCAAGAAAGCTTCACACCATGCAAATTCGCGCCAACATTCTGGTGAACTGGCTGTTGTGCGGAGCTGCAGCGCTGCTCGCCACGGCTGCAGCTGCCCAGGGCAGCCCGACTACAGCGCCAGCGGCTGTGACGACACCCGCCTGCCCGACGATTCTGAAACACAGCTTCAACCGACTCCAGGATGAGGCGCCCCAAGACCTGTGCCAATATGCCGGCAAGGTGATTTTGATGGTCAACACCGCCAGCTACTGCGGTTTTACCGGCCAGTACGAGGGGCTGGAGGCGCTGTACGCCAAATACCAGTCCAAAGGCCTGGTAGTGCTGGGTTTTCCCTCCAACGACTTTGGCAAACAGGAACCCGGCAGCAACAAGGAAATTGCCGACTTCTGCTTCAACACCTATGCAGTAAAGTTCCCGATGTTTGCCAAGAGCGTGGTGTCGGGCCCGAACCGCAGCGCGCTGTATGCGCAACTGGCGCAAGCCACCGGCACCACGCCCAAGTGGAATTTTTACAAGTACCTGATTGACCGCTCGGGCAAGGTGGTTGACAGTTACAGCAGCATGACCAGCCCGCAAGGCAAAGGCCTGGTGGCCGACATCGAAAAACTGCTGTGAGCGTGCCGATGGACAAACTGCGCATCGACAAATGGCTGTGGGCCGCCCGCTTTTACAAGACCCGCACGCTGGCCTGCGACGAGGTGGACAAAGGCCGGGTGCTGGTCAATGGGCTAACTGTCAAACCGGCCCGTGAAGTCAAGCCCGGCGACAGCATTCAGGTGCGCACTGGCCCGGTCACTCGCACCGTCACCGTGCTGACCATCAGCGACAAACGCGGACCGGCTCCGGTAGCCGCACTGTTGTTTCAGGAAACGCCTGAGTCAGTACAGCTGCGCCAGCAAGCGGCCGAGCAGCATCGCCTGGCCCCTGAGCCGGCGCTGACCCTGACGCAGGGCCGCCCCACCAAACGCGACCGCCGCGACGGTGAAAAACTGCGCGGCGGCGGCTGGGGTGATCGCTGGAGCGCCTCAGTGGAGGGCTGAGCGCAACCGGGCCCCGTTGGTAGCCGGGTTTTATCCCCCTGTGACGGGCGGAAAGAAAGCCACTTCAGCAGCCTCATGCAAGGCAGCGGTTTCAGCAGCCATCACCTGGTTGAGCGCCAGCCGAACCGCTTTGCCACGCGCCAGACTCTCGGCATAAGCACCGCCCTGCCCGATCAGCTCGTCACGCAGCTCGGCCAGCGTGGTAGCCTGGGTGTCGCGCAGCTCGCTACTCAAACCAATGGCTTCGCGGATTCCAGCGAAATATTTGACGGTGATCTTCATGACAGCAGTTCGGCAAAGGGGATAAAGCGCACCACGTCGCCGGGGGCAATGGTTTGGCCAGCTGGGTTGTCCACCAGGCCGTCGGCCCAGACGGCCGAGGTGAGCACGCCCGAGCTTTGGTTGGGGAACAGTTCAAGCTGGCCGCAGGGCTTGCGCCGCACGCGCAAAAATTCACGGCGTTTATCGGCTCTGGCCCAGGTGAAGTCTGCGCTGGCAGCTATTGACCTTGTAGCAACATGGCGCGCCCCTTGCAGTGCCAGCAAAAATGGCCGCACCAGCAGCAAGAAGGTCACATAGCTCGACACCGGGTTGCCCGGCAGGCCGATAAAGTGGCACGGGGCAGCCGTTGGCACGCCACGCCGAATCTGCCCATAGGCAAACGGCTTGCCGGGTTTCATGGCGATTTCCCACAGGTCGAGGTGGCCCAGGGTTTGTACCGCCGGTTTGATGTGGTCTTCTTCACCGACCGAAACGCCGCCGCTGGTCAGGATCAGGTCATGGGTTAACGCGGCAGACGCAAGGGCATCCAGCGTGGCCTGGCGCTGGTCGGGCACGATGCCCAGGTCGCTGACCTGGCAGCCCAGGCGTTTGAGCAGCGCACGCAGAAAAAACCGGTTCGAGTTGTAGATGGCACCAGGGCGCATGTCTTGTGGGGCCACATCGCCCGGCATCACCAGCTCGTCACCGGTTGAAAACAAGGCGACCCGCGGTGGCCGACCCACCGTCAGATAACTCATGCCAATACTGGCCGCCAGCCCAAGTTCAGCGGGCGTGAGTAGCTCTCCTTTTGGGAGTACAACCGCCCCTTGCGTGACATCTTCACCGGCGCGCCTGATCCACTGGCCAAGACGCACCGGCTGCTTGACTTGCACGCACCCATCGTCTTGCACCTGGCAGTCTTCTTGCGGCACCACGGCATCGGCACCGGGAGGAATCGGCGCGCCGGTGAAGATGCGCGCCAAGGTCATTGGAGTCAATGCCGCGCCGCTGCTGCCGGCCGCAATGCGCTGGCTGACCGGCAACGCAACACCGGTGGCCAGGTCAGCGCAGCGCACGGCGTAGCCGTCCATTGAACTGTTGTCGTGCGGTGGCACTTGCAGCGCAGACACCAGGTCTTGCGCCAGCACCCGACCATCCGCATCAAAGGTGGACACCTGTTCCACGTCCGTCAGCGGCACGGCAAAACCAAGCAGCAGCGCCAGTGCGTCGTCCAGCGGTTTGAGCGGTGCGCGGCCCGCCTGGGTTGGCCGTGCTGGCAAGGTCGTGGTCATTGGTACAACTCCTGCCGGTAGTCAAAACGCTCGCCCTGCGACAGCATCCAGGTGGCGACTGCCGCCACATCATTGAGGTCGAGCAACGGCAAATTGGTCGGCGCTGGCAGCTCGGTGGGTGAATCGGTGGCGATGGCGGTGATGAAGTCGTCATCCATGTAACGCGCGGGTTTGGCCAGGCTGGCGCGCCAGACTTCGATTTTGAGCAGATCAGAGTCGCGAAAACCCTCCAGCAGCACCCAATCGACACCGTCGTACAGTTCGGCGATCAGCGCATGCACCGACAAGTCTGCTTCCACTTCAAATTCGCGCATCAGCGCCAGCCGCTTGTTGGAGGCCACCACCACTTCAAACGCGCCAGCCTGGCGGTGCCGCCAGGTGTCCTTGCCTGGGCGATCAATGTCAAAACCATGGCGCGCATGTTTGACCACCGACACGCGCAAGCCGCGCTGGCGCAACTCGGGGATCAGGCGCTCGACCAGGGTGGTTTTGCCGGCACCCGAGTAACCGGTAAAGCCGATGACTTTCATCGTAGATTACTCTGTTTATCAGAGCTGTCAGCGCATACCCCATAAGGGCTAGAGCATGATTTCATGCACATTTTTCAGCAATGAAGGCCTTGATGGCCTGCACATCGGAGGGCATGCTGGTGACGCGCTTGGGCAGGGCTTCGATGCCGACAAACTTGGCCGGACGCTCGGGCAGTACGCCGGTGGCTTCGACAATGGTTTCGGCAAACTTGATCGGCAAGGCGGTTTCCAGCACGATCATCGGCACGCCATTCTGCAAATGCTCAAACGCCACTTTCACGCCATCGGCGGTGTGGGTGTCGATCATCATGGCGTGGCGCTCAAAAGCATCCTTGATCGTTGCCAGGCGGTCGGCATGGCTGCTTTTGTTGCTGACAAAACCGTAGCGCAGGCGGATGTCGTTAAACGCCGGGTGCTGGCTCAGGTCAAACTGGCCATCGCGCGCCAGCGCCTCGCCAAACAGCGCTTTCACACGGGCACCGTCGCGGCCCAGCAAATCAAAGATGAAGCGCTCGAAATTGCTGGCTTTGGAAATATCCATCGACGGGCTGGAGGTCTCGAAGGTGTCGCTGCTGGCGCGCACCCGGTAAACCCCGGTTTTGAAAAACTCGTCGAGCACGTCGTTTTCGTTGGTCGCCACCACCAGCTTGGCCACTGGCAGGCCCATCATGCGCGCCACATGGCCGGCGCAGACGTTGCCAAAGTTGCCGCTGGGCACGGCAAAGCTGACTTTTTGGTCATTGGTTTCGGTGGCCTGGAAGTAGCCGGCAAAGTAATACACCACTTGCGCCAACAGACGCGCCCAGTTGATCGAATTGACTGTGCCGATCTTGTACTGGCGCTTGAAATCGAGGTCGTTGCTGACGGCCTTGACCATGTCCTGGCAATCGTCAAACACGCCATCAACGGCAATGTTGAAGATGTTGTCGTCCATCAGGCTGAACATTTGCGCCTGCTGAAACGGGCTCATGCGACCTGCCGGGCTGGTCATGAAGACGCGCACGCCTTGCTTGCCGCGCATGGCGTATTCGGCAGCGCTGCCAGTGTCGCCGCTGGTGGCTCCCAGAATATTGAGCTGCTCGCCCCGGCGTGCCAGTTCGTACTCAAACAGGTTGCCCAGCAGCTGCATCGCCATGTCCTTGAAGGCCAGCGTCGGGCCATTGGACAAGGCCTCCAGCCAGATGCCGTTTTCAAGGTGGCGCAGCGGCACAATTTCGCCGGTGCCAAACACTTCCGCCGTGTAGGTTTTGGCGCACAGGGCGCGCAAGTCGTCGGCCGGGATGTCGTCAATGAACAGCGACAAAATCTCAAAGGCCAGCTCGGCATAACCCTGCTGGTGATACACCACCCGCCAGCGGCTCAGCGTGGCATCGTCCACTTTGGGGTAGCTGGCGGGCAGGTACAGGCCGCCATCGGGGGCCAGGCCTTCGAGCAGGATGTCGCAAAAGTGTTTGGGGCTTTGGTCGCCGCGGGTGGAGATGTATTTCATGTCATTTGCTCTCAATCATTTAAACCTGTCGCTGGCTCTGGCAGCCACGGATTCACTGTGGGTATGCCTGTATCCAGAAAATGCTTGGTGTTTCGCGTCACCAGCGTCAATTGGTTGACCGTCGCCACGGCAGCAATCAGTAAATCCAAATCTTCTTGGGGTTTGCCAATGGCTTCTACGGATGCCTTCAAGCGGCCAAAAGTTCGCCAAACCTCCTCGTCCGTCGGCAGGATTCTTGATACGAATTGCCTACTCAGACCTTCAAACCAGAGTTGCAAGCTGTTGCGTTGACGCCCGACCTCCAGCCGCTCAATGCCGTATTGGATTTCACCCATCGTGACGACCGGAATGGCCGCGTCGGTGGCATGCTCGGTCAGCCACTGCAGCACTTGGGCATCTGGCACCTTGCGCGTAAGTTCTGACACCACACAGGTATCGAGCAGCCACAGCACGCCTCAGCCCCCCAGCGTTAAAGAAATTTTTCGGCTGCGTCGCGTCGGCAGTTGCAGCCCATCCAGCCTGGGTGCCTTCAGCAGATACTTGGCAAAACCATCCGCAACACCTGCTACCGTCGTGGTATCGCTGGTCTGGCTGGCTGACACCACGCGTACAACCGCCCGACCGTGACGGGTGATCACTTGCGGTCCCTGCGTCAGCGCCAGCTCGATCATTTCACTGAAGCGATTTTTTGCCTCCTGAACCTGCCAGACTGCGTTCATGGTGCTCACCTTTTTCATTCAATCAGGCTGGAATTATAGACAGACCAACAAAAAATTTAGGCCAGTTCTTCCTTGCGGATGCGGGTGATCGGCTCCAGCACGCTGGGCAGCGCCTGCATTTGGGCAATGGCCGCGTTCATGGCGGCTTCAACGCAGTCGTGGGTCAGGATGATCACGTCGGTTTGTGGCACCTGGGGTTGGTCGCTGGCGGCAACGCCGGCAATTTCATCGGCCTCGCGCTGCAGCACGGCATCGATGCTGATGCCGGCGGCTGCCAGAATGCCCGTCACCTTGGCCAGCACGCCGGTTTCGTCGGCCACGCGCAGGCGCAGGTAGTAGCTGGTGACCACCTCGCTCATCGGCAGCACGGCGATGTTGCTCATGGCGTTGGGCTGGAA
>JAIFMT010000084.1 GCA_020048295.1 Rhodoferax sp. | reverse complement strand
CGTGTGCGACAACCTGTTCAACCCCGACCCGTATTACCAGCAGGGCGGCGACATGGTGCGTGTGGGCGGCCTGAGCTACAGCTGCAGCCCGGCAGAGAGCATGGGCAAACGCATAGGCGACATGCGCATCGGTGGCAAGCTGATCGAAGCCGACAAAAAATACAAGGTGGCCGGCTGGGCCCCGGTGGCTGAAGAGGCGCGCAGCCAGGGCAACAAGCAGGTGTGGGAAGTGGTGGAAACCTGGCTGGCCGCACGCGGTGGCAAGGTGTCGGCGCGCAAGCTCAATGCCCCCAAAATCATCGGTGCGCTGCCCAACGCCGGCTACGCCGACCTCTGAAGATAGGCGGCAAATCGGGCGCACTGCAACGGGGTTGGTAAGCCAAGGCTTACCAACGATGTAAGCTATTTCATACGCGGCACTCAGCGCTCGCTGATGGCGCAGCCGGGCTGGCTTTGGCATCATCAAGCCATGTTTTTTCCAGCGTTTTGCAGGCTTGTACAGCCCAGGGCGGCATGATGGTCGCCAATTCAGATCGCGACGATTTGCCCACCGAAGCCCCGGCGGTGCAGCGCCAGGCGGAGGATGAGGCTATTGGTTTGCACGATTGCTTGCGCCAGCTGCTGGCACTGCAGAGCACCTGCGACCAGTTGCAGCAGGCATTGACCAACGAACGCGACATCAGCTTGGCAGTGGGCATCACCATGGCGCAACAACGACTGACCCGCGCTGAGGCGTTCAGTTTGTTGCGCGGTAACGCTCGCCGCCAGCGTCGCAAGCTGGCGGATGTGGCTGCCGAACTGATTGCCGATCTGCAGGCGCGTGCCATCTCCAAGTCCTAAAGGTGTTCCCTTGCATGGCGCTGACACCTCCCCAACGCCGAATTTACTTTTTTCGCGCAGCGCTGGGCAAGGCTGACTGGCATACACTTCTGTTTCATAACAAGAGCGTTGGTGGCGGTAGTTTTACGGTGTCTGAAGTCTGTGCGGGGAGGCACGTTACCCGGGCTGGGTAACGTTTGCAGCAGCCGGCATGCCAGCGCGCTCGGGTCAACAGCCCATTGTCATTTCTATCCCTGCCATCGCGCTTGCCTTTGCTGTGCAGACCGCGTACCCGTTTGCCAGCCAGGGAGGCCAAGAACCCGCCTTATCCATCCACCCGCCGGTTCAGCGCAATTGCGTTGGATCGGCGCAAATTTAGCGGTTCCGTCGGACCGGGCTTTTGAACTGGAATGTGATTGTGCGATTTGCAACGGGTTTGACACAGGCACTGCTGGCGCTGCTGTACGCGCTGCTGGGCTGGCTGACGCTCAATTTCCTGTCGCTGCTGCATGGCAATGTCAGCCTGGTCTGGCCGGCAGCCGGGGTGGCACTGGTGGCAGTGTTATTGGGGGGCAAAAAATACGCGCTGGGTGTCTGGCTGGGGGCATTTGCCGTCAATCTGCTGACCGGCAATGCGTTGCTGGTGGCGGCCGCAGTGGCGCTGGGCTGCGCGCTGGGTGCCCTGCTGGGCTGTTGGCTGCTGAACCGTCGCGCGCCGTTCCATGCTGACCTGAATCACCCCGCTGACTACCTTCGGCTGGCCGGCGCCGGGGCCATGGGGGCTGCGCTGTCGGCCGGTGTGGGTGTGCTGACCCTGTGGCTGGCCGGTGCCATCCCGACGGGTGCGCTGCCAATGGCCTTGCTGAACTGGTGGCAGGGCGACACACTGGGGGTTTTCCTGCTCGCCCCGCTGCTGCTGATCTGGCGCAAATGGCCACCCGGGCCGCGGCTGAGTGCTGCCCGGCAGCTGGAACTGGCGCTGCTGGGTGGCCTGTTGTTGCTGACCGGCCAGATGGTTTTTCTGGGCTGGTTCAAGCTGGAGGTTGCGCCGTTTGCGCGGGCTTACCTGTTGTTTGTGTTAGTCACCTGGGCTGCTGCCCGCTTTGGCCGCCATGGGGCCAGCCTGGCCATTGTGGTGGTGGCGCTGCAGGCACTGCTGGGATTGGCGGGACAGGCCGCACTGTTTGGCACAGCGCATGAGCCCAGCCAGATGATCAACTTCTGGCTCTACACCATGACGTTGGCGGGCGTTGGCATGACGGTGGCGCTGCTGCTCAACCAGCGCCAGCAAGCCCAGTCGGTCGCGCGGGCCAGCACCGAACAGTTACAGGCCATGACGGCGGCGGTGCCCGGGGTGGTGTTTCAACTGCTGCGCAGCGCGGCGGGTGACTGGCAGTTTGTCTATCTCAGCCAAAGTGTCAGCCAGCTGTTTGGGGTGAGCGCCGAGGCCGCCCGTGCAGATTACCACTGCATCAGTGCGCTGATTCTGCCCGACGACCGCGCCGATCACCGACGCTCGGTTGAGCGTGCGGTGCAAGGCCTGACGCTTTGGGAGCATGAGTACCGTATCACCACCCCCAGCGGTCAACGCAAGTGGGTGTCGGCACGCGCCACGCCCGAGCTGCAAGGCGACGGCAGCATCCGCTGGAGCGGCATCATGAGCGACATCACCGCGCAGCACCAGGCGCAAGACGCGCTGCGACTGGCCGCCAGCGTTTTCAACCACACGCAGGAAAGCATTGTCATCACCGACGCGCAGCGCAACATCATTGATGCCAACCAGGCGTTCACACGTGCCAGCGGTTACAGCCGTGACGAGGTGCTGGGCCACAGCCCAAGCCTGCTGAAGTCGGGCCACCATCAGGCCGATTTTTACCGCGCCCTGTGGCAAGTGGTCGAGTCCAATGGGTTTTGGACCGGTGAAATCTGGAACCGCCACAAAGGCGGCGAGGTGTACGCCGCGCTGCTCAACATCTCGGCGGTACGGGACAGCGCCGGACAGGTCACGCACTATGTGGGTGTGTCGGCCGAAATCACGCTGATTCTGGCGCGTCAGCAACAGATCGAGCGCATTGCACATTTTGATGCGCTCACCGGCGTTCCAAACCGGGTGCTGCTGGCCGATCGGCTGGCGCAAGCCATGGCGCAGACCCGGCGCGAGCAGCAGCTGCTGGCCGTGTGCTACCTGGACCTCGACGGTTTCAAGAGCGTCAACGACAGTCTGGGACACGCGGTGGGCGACTTGGTGCTGGTGGAGGTGGTGCAGCGCATCAACCGCTGCATTCGCGCTGGCGACACGCTGGCGCGCGTGGGCGGTGACGAGTTTGTCATTTTGCTGCCGGGGCTGCACCAGGCGCATGAGTTTCAGGCGTTGCTGGACCGCCTGCTGCTGGAGATTGCCTTGCCGATGCCTGCGGTGCAGGCACGCTGCATGGGGGCGAGCATTGGCGTGAGCGTGTTTCCGCAACATTCGGGCGATGCCGATACCTTGCTGCATCTGGCCGACCTGGCCATGTACGCGGCCAAGCGCGCTGGCAAAAGCTGTTATCGGCTCTTTGGCGACGAGGGTGCCGGCATGGGTGGTATCGCGCCGCCGCAACCGGTGCTGTTGACATGAGGCCAGCGCGTGGCTTTGACGAGGCTGCTGCGCGCCGTTCGCGCCAGTGGGTGCAAGACCCGCTGCGGGTGCATCTATGGTGTGACAAATTTGGCTATAGCCCTTACTGGGTATGCGCTACCAGCTATTTTAATTGGAGCATCCATTGAAGCCTGATCAAGCTGTCACAGCCGTTACACAAGGCGCTGGCGAGGCGTCTTTGATGCCAGCGGGCGCTGCCCCGGTGTCCACGGAACCGCAGGGGTCGTGTCGCCCCTGGGCTGGGACACACACGCAAGTCCACCTGCTGACGCAGGAGTTGCAGGTCCAGCAAGCCGAACTGGCCGCGCAAAATGACGAACTCCGACGCGCCCAGGACGAACTGCTGCAGTCGCACGCGCGCTACTTTGATTTATATGAATTGGCACCGGTAGGTTATTGCACGGTCAACGCCTACGGCTTGATCGTTGAGGCGAACCAGACCGCCAGCACCTTGCTGGGCTTGCCGCGCAGCGCGCTGATCAAACGGGCCTTTGTGCGCTTCCTGCCTGCCGAGCATCGTCCCAGCTATTTGCAGTGCTGCCGTCGGGTGCGCAAGACGGGGCAGGCACAGACCGGCGAGATGCCGTTGTTGCGCGGTGATGCAGCGTTGCTGTGGGTCAGCCTATCGGTCAACCTGACGCAAGAGGTCGCCGAGCGGGTGCTGCTGCGCGTCGCCTTCAACGACATCAGCGCGCTCAAACAAACCACGCAGGCGCTGCAGCGCAGTGACGAAAAGCACCGGCTGATTGCAGAAAACATCTCGGACGGCATTCTGGAGCTTGGCGCAGACGACCGCATTGTGTATGCCTCGCCCGCCTACCTCAGGCAGTTGGGCTACTTGCAACAGCTTGAAAATGGGCTGACCCTGGCCACCATCTATGCCCGTATCCACCGGGACGACCGCCACGCGCTGCGGGGGCGCATCGCGCGGGCAATCGATCAGCACGACACCGAGTTGTGCTACAGCTACCGGGTGCGCCACGCCACGGGCCAGACCTTGTGGCGTGAAGACCACGCCCACTTCAGGTTTGATGCAGCGGGCCGTTACGCCGGAACTGCACCTGCAACTGCAGCAGTCGCACCAGCGCCTGCGCGAGCTGGCGGCACAAAGCGAAGAACGCCGCGAGCAGGAGCGCAAAAGCATCGCCCGCGAAGTCCACGACGAACTTGGCCAACTGCTGACGACGCTGCGGCTGAACCTGAGCAGCATCGTGATGCGTTGTGGCGCACACGATGCCGCTCTGGCACAGCAGGTGACGGGCATGAAAACGTTGGTGGACCGGGCGCTCGACGGGGTGCGTGATGTGGTGAACCATTTGCGCCCCGCTGAACTTGACGTCGGGCTGCCCGCTGCGCTGGCGGGCTTGTGCGACGAGTTCGCCCAGCGCGCGGGCCTGCCGTGCCCGTTCCGGCAGCGCGGCATCCCACAGCACCTCGACGAAGCGCGGGCCATCGTCATTTACCGCATTGCCCAGGAGTCGCTCACCAACATCAGCCGCCATGCGCACGCCAGCCAGGCCAGCGTGACGCTGAGCTGGCAAGACGGCGGGCTGAGCCTGACGGTGTGCGACAACGGCTGTGGCTTTGACCCCCAGGCCGCGGGCTGCGGCAAAAAGTCCTGGGGCTTGCTGGGCATGAGCGAACGCGCCATGGCGCTGCAAGGCCAATTCAGCATCCGCAGTGCGCCAGATCAAGGCTGCACGGTTGAGCTCAGCATTTCCCTGTGATCCCCCATTCAACCCAACCGGAGCGCCCCATGATTCGTTTACTGATTGCCGACGACCATGCCATCATGCGCAGTGGCCTGCGCCAGATCTTTGCCCTGATGCCCGAGGTGGCGGTGGCCGCGGAGGCGCACGATGGCCAGAAAGTGCTGGAAATACTGCAGCACCAGACCTTTGATTTGCTGCTGCTTGATGTCAGCATGCCCGGTTTGAGCGGCGCGGAATTGATCGCCCAGGTGCAACAACAGCACGCTGAACTGCCGATTTTGGTGCTCAGCATGCACGACAAGCCGCACATTGCCAAGCAAATGCTGGCAGCAGGTGCCAACGGCTTTATTACCAAAGACTGCGAACCCGAGATCTTGCTGGCCGCCATGCGCAAGGTGGCGGCGGGTGGCAACTACATTGATCCGGCGATTGCAGAAAAAATGGCCT
Organism: Rhodoferax sp.; assembly: GCA_020048295.1. Next base: position 1,531 of record JAIFMT010000084.1, on the reverse strand, counting down.
TCCACAGAGGCATCCAGCCGGCTGGCGCGGCCACCAGCCCGGCCCCTGCGTCGCGCCCACGCCACCATCTGCTGTCGCCGCGCGAACGTGAGGTGCTGCAGTGGCTGACGCAGGGATTCGCCATCAAGCAAATTGGCGAGCAACTGGCCATCAGCAACAAGACGGTGAGCACCCACAAGCTGCGGCTGATGCAAAAGCTGGAAGTGGCAAACATGCCCGAACTGATGCGCTACGCGATCGAGAACGGACTGGATGCAGCGCCCGCCGTGTTGGGCGGGTTGCCGCTGGCGGCGCCGGTGAAATTCTAAAATAATAGCTGCCAGCGCATTGCCCATAAGGGCTAGAGGCAGATTTCCTATAAAAGTCGCGGGCAGGCGTCGTTGCCCTGTGGCACCACGAACGGGGGTGTTTGAGCTTAGCCGTTCAACTCATCGGCCCGCTCTTGCGCGGCTTCAAAGTCGAGGTCGCCGCTGTAGATGGCGCGGCCGCAGATCACCCCCTCAACGCCTTCGCTTTCCACCTCGCACAGGGCTTCAATGTCGGCCATGTTGGAGAGGCCACCGGAGGCAATGACCGGAATCGTCAGGGCTTGCGCCAGCCGCACGGTGGCTTCGATGTTGATGCCTGACAGCATGCCATCGCGGCCGATGTCGGTGTAGATGATCGACTCGACGCCGAAGTCTTCAAACTTCTTGCCAAGATCGACCACGTCGTGGCGGGTCAGCTTGCTCCAGCCGTCGGTGGCGACCTTGCCGTCCTTGGCATCGAGGCCGACGATGATGTGGCCGCCAAACGCGGTGCAGGCATCCTGCAAAAAGCCCGGGTTGCGCACTGCTGCGGTGCCAATGATGACGTAGCGCAGGCCGGCGTCCAGATAACGCTCGATGGTGTCGAGATCGCGGATGCCACCGCCCAACTGCACGTCCACCTCGCTGCCCACGTCTTTGAGAATCTTGCGGATGGCCGCCTCGTTTTTGGGGTGTCCGGCAAAGGCGCCATTCAAATCAACCAGATGCAGACGCCGCGCACCCTTGTCCACCCAACTGCGCGCCATCACAACCGGTTCCTCGCTGAAGATGGTGGCAAGTTTCATATCGCCCTGTTGCAGGCGAACACAGTGACCGTCTTTGAGGTCAATCGCAGGAATTAACAGCATGGTGCTTGAGGCTGAAAGAAGAAAAAGGAAACTGGAAACTGTCAACCACGTTGCTGGTTGACTTTGGCGCAGACCCCAAGACTCTGGGGGCATGGGTTGCCGCGCGTGCGGAAACAACAACGATGGTTCATCGTGGATGGCGTCGCTTCGTGTTCATGAAAGACAAAAACGAAAATCAGGGGTTCCAGTGCAAAAAGTTGCGGTACAGCGACAAGCCGTGCTCGGAGCTTTTTTCGGGATGAAATTGAGTAGCAAAAATATTATCACGCGCAATCGCCGAACTAAAGCGCTGGCCATAGTCTGTCTCGCCCACGCTGTGGCGCGCATCAGACGGTTTGGCGTAAAAACTGTGCACAAAGTAGAAATAACTGCCGT
>JAIFMT010000127.1 GCA_020048295.1 Rhodoferax sp. | reverse complement strand
ACGCGCTGGAAAACGGTTGCAGCGGTTGCGCGTGCGGCTGGCGGGACGGGTTCCAGCAGGCGTTGATGTGGTCGAGCAGCTGCGCCACCAGCACCGAGGGCGGGCGGGTGCTGTTGTCGGCGGCGCTGTGGCCTTGCCAGCTGATGTAGAGCTTGTGCCGGGCCGACAGCAGCGCTTCGAGAAACAGGTAGCGGTCGTCCTCGCGGCGCGAACGGTCGCCAGCGCGCCAGCTGTTGGCCATCAGATCAAAATCGCGCGCAGCCTGCACGCGCGGGTAAGCGCCGTCGTTCATGCCCAGCAGACAGATCACCTTGAACGGAATCGCACGCATCGGCATCAGGGTGCCAAACTGCACGCCACCGCCAAAAAAGCGCTGTTGCAAACCAGCATCTGATATTTGCGATAGCCAGTGGTCGCGCACCACCTCGAGTGGCAATGCGGCGTCAAGTTGGACGGCATCGCAGGCATCCAGCCAGGTATTGGCGCGTTCATCGGCTTCGTCAGCGCTGTCAAAAAATCGCGCCACCAGACTCTGCAAGGTCTGGCACCACTGGGCCGGGGTTTGCTCGGTTTGCAACATCGGCAGGGTTTGCTCGGTGGCCTGCAGCCAGGCCAGCAAGCCGGCCAACACCGGCGCGTCCAGCCCACCCAGCGCCGGTTGTGCCAGCGTGTTCATCCAGATGCCGCTTGCATCGGCCACGCTGCCTGGGCTGTCCGGCGCTGCAGGCTCGGCAACGCCGGGCATGGCAGCCACCGCTGCCGGGTTGCCCAGCGCGTAACCCAGCAGCAGACGGCGCAGGCCAAAGTCCCAGGTGTTGTGCGCCAGGCCGTCGGCACCCGCTGGCAAACCCCAGGCCATCCGGTGTGCCGCGTCCAGGCCCCAGCGCACACCAGCGGCTGTCAGCCAGATTTGCAATTGCTGCACAGCGGCCTCATCCAGGCCGAAGCGCGCGCGCACCGCAGGCACTTCAAACAGCGCCAGCCAATCGGCCAGTGTCAGGCGTGCATCGGGCAGGTTGAGCAATTGCTCCAGCGCTTGCACCAGCGGGCTTTGGCGCTCGGTGGTGTCGGCAACCGCATACGGAATGTGGCGCAGCTGCCCTGGCGTAAAGCGGCCAAAAGCGGCATGGATGTGCGGCGCAAACGTTGGCATGTCGGGCACCATTACCATCACATCACGTGCTTGCAGCTGCGGGTCTGCATCAAACCAGGCCAGCAGCTGGTCGTGCAGCACCTCCAGCTCGCGCTGCACGCTGTGGCTGGTCACAAACAACAGCGAACCATCGTCAGGTTGCTGCAGTGGTTGGGGTGGCGTCGGTGTCAGGTTGAGGATGTCTGATTGCAGCTGTGCCAGCTGCGTCACGGCTTGTGACTGATCTACACCAGCAGGGTCTACAAACACATCAACCCGGCTCCAGTGCGCACGGTAGGCTTCGGGTTGATCAAATCCGTCAAGCAAGTGCAGATAATCACGCCCTTGCTTGCCCCAAGAGGCCAGCAGCGGGTGGCCGCAAGGCTTGGGCGGACTGGCTGAATCGCACCACGGTTCACTGGCCGGGTGGGTGGCAGACGCGCTGCGTGTTGCAGGCAGCGCCAGGTTGTCCTTGGAGCGTTGCCTGCGCCGCACCTGCTGATGCAGCGCAGCATGGCCTTCAACCACATCACCCCAGTAATATTGACACGGGTTTTGCACCAGCATCAGCACCTGGCACACCTGGCCAAGTGCTGCCAATGCCTGCACGGCCTGCATCGGCAGCGACGAAATTCCAAACACAACCAGCCTCTGGGGCAATCCGGGTATGAGTTGCAAGCTATTCTTGTCGAAGCGCAGCAGCGTTGTCATGAAACGCTGGTGAACACTGGCACGTGACGATTCCATCAGCACCCGTCCCACATCGGCCCGGATGTCACGCCACAGTTGCGCCTGCCAGGCATGCTCGGACGGCAGCGGCTGCGCTGCGCCCAACGGCCCGCGCAGCTGGTCACGCCCGGCGGCCCAGTCGGACAGCCAGTCAGCGCGGTAGCTTTGGTAGCCGTCCAGCACATCGGCCACTTGCAGTGCCAGCTGATACAGCTTGCGCGCCGGGTTGTCACCCGACAAATAGCGCGTCAGTGGCGCATATACCGGGCTGGTTTCGCACAGTTCTGGCAACAGCCGCAACAGCCGCCACAGCAGCGCCGCTTTGTCGAACGGCATCTGCGCGGGCACGGCATCTGCCCCCAGCACCGCACGGTACATCTGCCACAGATAGCTGCTGGGCAGCACCATCTGGGTGGCGGCACAAATACCCAGCGCCGCATCGTCGGCCAGGGCCAGCTCCAGCCAGTGTTTCATGCCGTTGCTTTGCAGCAAGATCACCTCGGGCTGCAGCACCGCCAGTGGGTGGCTCTTGAGGTAGGTCACCAACAGGTCGCGCAGATCTTCCAACCGGTTGCCATGCAGCACCATGAAGCCGGTGGGGTGGGACACTTCGGGCATGCGCAATTGGTGCTTACTTGTCGCTAAGGCAGAAAAGCAACTGTCCCGGCTAGCGCAACAGGCTGACTGTCAGCGCGACGGCCAGCCCCAGTACCAGCACCGCCAGCCACAGCAAGCGTTTGCGGTTGAGTTCGATGCGCGCAATCAGCTGGGTGTTTTGAACCGCCAGCGACTCAATGAGTTCGCTGGACTGCAGCATTTGCTGATGCAAATCAGCCATGGCCAACTGCAGCTCAGCAATTTGCGCCTGCAAGGCCGGTGCATCGGGCGGCAGGTTTGCAACCGCCGTGCCAGTTGCTGCGGGTGCCTGCGGCGCGCGCTTTTTGCCGACGGTGTCCCAGAGCTTTTTGGCGCCCGTGGCCACCTTGGGCGCGTTTTCAATCACATCCCCCCAGGGGACCATTTTCAGAACCGTCAGCCAGCCAATTGCCATGATTTCACCTTGTCAAGCCCAAGCCGAAAAATGCCAATTGTCACCTGCGAAACTTTGGTGCACATGGCCGGCGCGTGGCCGCCAGATTGGCGGACGTTGAATCCGCCACACACCCGATCTGCTACGCTTGAACCAATGACCTCCTCTTCCAACCCACCGTCCTTGATGCAGCCCGGCGTGATTGTGCTGCTGCTGTCGCTGCTGTTGGGCCTGCAACCCATCACCACCGACCTGTATTTGCCAGCTCTGCCAGTATTGACCGCCGAGCTGGCTGCACCCATGGCACATGCGCAACTCACGCTGACCGCGCTGCTGCTGGCGTTTGGTGTCTCGCAACTGGTGTGGGGGCCGCTGTCGGACCGCTTTGGACGCAGGCCCATTCTGCTGATCGGCCTGGCGGCGTATGTGGCAGCGTCTCTGGCCAGCACGCTGGCACCTGGCATGGCCTGGCTGATTGTCTGGCGCAGCGTGCAAGGTGCCGCAATGGGCGCGGCGGTGATGTGTGCGCGCGCCATCGTGCGTGACCTGTACGCACCCACCCAGGGTGCCAGGGTGATGAGCAAGGGCTTGAGCGGCCTGGGCGTGATCGCCTGCCTGAGCGCGCCATTGGGCGGGCTGCTGACCGACTGGCTGAACTGGCGCTTTGCGCTGCTGGCGTTGGGCATTTTTGCCGCGCTGACGCTGGCCGTGGTGGCACTGCGCTTTGAAGAAACGGTGCAGCGCAAGAACCCGCAGGCGCTGCAACTCGTCACCCTGCTGACCACCTGGCGCGGCATCTTGCGCAACCGCACGTTTCTGGCGTTTTCGGCGCTGTCGGCGGCATCTTACGGCGGCTTGTTCACCTTTTTGGCCAGTTCGTCGTTTGTGTTTACCGGCGTGCTGGGTTTGAGCAAAACACAGTACGGACTGGTGATGTTCGTCAATTCGCTGGCCTACATTGGTGGCACCTTTGTCTGCCGCCACTGGTTGCCACGCTTTGGCGTGCGCCGTGCGGTGGCCATGGCCGGCGTGCTGTCGCTCAGTGGCGGCACGCTGATGGCGGTGTTCACTTTGGCGGGCTGGATCAGCGTGTGGAGCATCATGCCGGCGCAGTTGCTGTTCATGATTGGCCACGGTGTTCACCAGCCGTGCAGCCAAAGCGGTGCGGTGGGGCCGTTTCCACAAGCGGCCGGTGCGGCATCGGCGGTCAACGGTTTTTTGATGATGCTGTGCGCGTTTGTGATGGGCGGCTGGCTGGGCAGCCACATGGATGGCACCGTGCTGCCGCTGACCCTGGGCGTGTGGTTCTGGAGTGCGCTGATTGCACTGTCTGCCTGGACGCTGGTGCAGCGGCACGGTGGGTAGCGCCTGGCGATGTGACCGAAAAAGTATGCATAATAGGACTCTAACCCTTATGCAGAAAGCGCTGTAAGCTCTTTTTTTTGAAGCTAAATCCTGATCCAGCCACGAGCCTTGCTGCGGGTCACGGCAACGATACCTGGTCAATCGCCGCCGCAACCACCACCGCCATCACCACCATCCGAACCACCATCGCTGCCTGAAGATTCGCTGCCGCCAAAGCTGTCGGCATCGCCGCCTGCGCTGCCACTGTCGCCAAAGCTGGTGCCGCAATACGTACCCGAGGCGCTTTGCCGGTCGATGTCACGGCAATCGGGCACATACGAAAAGCCGCCGGGAATGGCAAACTTTTTATCCAGCGCAAACAGCAAGGGCAAACGCGTCGGTTGGCGCGGGTCGATGCTTTCTTCCTTGCAGGCCCAATACCAGGCACGGCGCAGGCCGTCGTTGCGCTTGGGGTCGCGGCCCAGCACCTCAGCCGGCGTGTGGTGCAGCAGCCTGCCGAATGCTGCGTCACACCACAGCTGGTAGGCGCGGGTGTGCAAAATAAAGTCGTGCCAGGCAGCATCCACCACCTGGGACGGCATGGCAACAAACTTGCGCTCGCTGCGCAGGTAGGCCAGAAAAAACTGACGCAACCCGCGCAACACCAGTTCGACATCGCCCGCGCTCAATTGCGGGTATTTGGCGCGCAGCTTCACAGCCAGAAATGTCGGCAGACGCGACTCACGAATAAATTGCCGGCGGCGGCTGGTTTCCCAGACGCGCAGCGCGATAAAGCCCATCACACCAGCCAGCAGCCACGCCAGCGTTGCTGGG
>JAIFMT010000233.1 GCA_020048295.1 Rhodoferax sp. | reverse complement strand
TCAAAAGCAACCTGTTCATGCAAGCGCTGCGCATTGGCCCGGCGCAGCGTGAAGAAGAGCAACACCGTGAGTTTGTCGAGCACATCATTGACTTTCTGGAAATCCAGGCGTTTCGCAAAACCCCGGTGGGCCAGTTGCCCTACGGTCTGCAAAAACGGGTGGACCTGGGCCGGGCGCTGGCGATGGAGCCGCAACTGCTGCTGCTCGATGAGCCGATGGCCGGCATGAACGTGGAAGAAAAGCAGGACATGAGCCGCTTTGTGCTCGATGTGAACGAAGAATTTGGCACCACCATCGTGCTGATCGAGCACGACATGGGTGTGGTGATGGACATCAGCGACCGTGTGGTGGTGCTCGACTACGGCAAAAAAATCGGCGACGGCACGCCCGATGAGGTGCGCAGCAATGAAGAGGTCATCAGCGCCTATCTTGGAACAGGACACTAATCATGGGATTTTTTCTTGAAACACTGTTGGGCGGCCTGATGGCCGGCATGTTGTATTCGCTGGTGGCGCTGGGCTTTGTGCTGATCTACAAGGCCAGCGGCGTGTTCAACTTTGCCCAGGGCGCGATGGTGCTGTTCGCGGCGCTGGCGATGGCACGGTTTTCTGAATGGCTGCCGCTGTACCTGGGCATTGGCAATATGTTTGTGGCCAATGCGCTGGCGTTTGTCGGTGCCGGGGTGCTGATGTTTGGCGTGGCCTGGCTGATTGAGCGCTTGGCCTTGCGTCATCTGGTCAACCAGGAAGGCACCACGCTGCTGATGGCCACGCTGGGCATCAGCTATTTTCTCGATGGCCTGGGGCAGACGCTGTTTGGCAGCGACATCTACAAGATCGACATCGGCATGCCCAAAGACCCGATCATCGCCTTCGAGAACCTGTTTGAGGGCGGCATCCTGATCAACAAGGAAGACCTGTACGCCGCGCTGATTGCCGCTGTGATGGTGGCGTTGCTGACGCTGTTTTTCCAGAAAACCGTCACCGGTCGTGCCTTGCGCGCCGTGGCCGACGACCATCAGGCGGCGCAGAGCATCGGTATTCCGCTCAACCGCATCTGGGTCATTGTCTGGTGCGTGGCCGGTGTGGTGGCGCTGGTGGCCGGCATGATCTGGGGCAGCAAGCTCGGCGTGCAGTTTTCGCTGACCACGGTGGCCTTGCGCGCCTTGCCGGTGGTGATTCTGGGTGGCCTGACCTCGGTGCCCGGGGCCATTATTGGTGGCCTGATCATCGGCGTGGGCGAAAAACTCTCCGAAGTGTTTTTGGGCCCGTATGTGGGCGGTGGCATCGAAATCTGGTTTGCCTATGTGCTGGCGCTCTTGTTCTTGCTTTACCGGCCCCAAGGGCTGTTTGGCGAGAAGATCATTGACAGAGTCTGATGTCCCCTTTGCCTGGCGGCGTATAGATATTTGAGGAAGTTATGTTTTACAGAGAAAACGGCCAATTTAAAACCAGCTACCGGGCGGATCAGCAAATTTTGCCGATATCGCAAGACCGTCTGGCCATGGGCTTGATCCTGCTCTTTGCCTTTGCCGTGGTGCCGCTGCTGGCCAGCGATTACTATTTCCGCGCCATCCTGATTCCGTTTTTGATCATGTCGCTGGCAGCCCTGGGGGTGAACATTCTGGTGGGCTATTGCGGCCAGATTTCGCTGGGCTCGGGGGCTTTCATGGCGGTGGGCGCGTATGCGGCGTTCAACTTCTTTGTGCGCGTGCCCGGCATGCCGCTGCTGCTGGCGCTGGTGCTGGGGGGCTTATGTTCCAGCGCGTTTGGCATTTTGTTTGGCCTGCCCAGCATGCGCGTCAAGGGCTTGTACCTGGCGGTGGCCACGCTGGCGGCGCAGTTTTTCAGCGACTGGATGTTTTTGCGCATCAAGTGGTTTACCAACAACTCCGATTCGGGCTCGGTGTCGGTGGCCGGGCTGCAGGTGCTGGGCCTGCCGATTGACAACCCAACCGCCAAGTACCTGTTTTGTCTGACGATTCTGGTGGTGCTGGCGCTGCTGGCGAAAAACCTGGTGCGCTCGGCCATTGGCCGCGAGTGGATGGCGATTCGCGACATGGACGTGGCCGCAGCGGTCATCGGCATCCGCCCGATGTACGCCAAGCTCAGCGCGTTTGCCGTCAGCTCGTTCATCGTTGGGGTGGCCGGGGCCTTGTGGGGCTTTGTCTATCTGGGCGCGTGGGAGCCGGCGGCGTTTTCGGTGGACCTGTCGTTCAAGCTGCTGTTCATGGTCATCATTGGCGGCATGGGCTCGATCATGGGCAGCTTTTTTGGCGCGGCGTTCATTGTGCTGTTGCCGATTGTGCTCAACCAGTTGCTGCCGCTGGCGGGCAGTGTCGTTGGGGTGCAGGTGTCCACGGTGGTGACCGCACACGCCGAGCTGATGGTGTTTGGTGGGCTGATTGTGTGGTTTTTGATTGTCGAGCCGCATGGGCTGGCCAAGCTGTGGTCGATTGGCAAACAAAAGCTGCGCCTGTGGCCCTTCCCCCATTGATTTTTTCGCATTGAATTTTCCGCTTTGAGTTTGTAGGTCGTTGTTCGTTCGTAAACCTGGCATCCGCTGCCAAAAATTTCAGGAGACAAATATGAAAATCAGACATATCGCTGCCGCTGCCTTGATCGCTGCGGTGGGCTCAAGCGCTTTTGCGCAGGCCAAAGAGCAGTTTTTCCCGCTGCTGTCGTACCGCACCGGAGCCTATGCGCCCAACGGCACACCCTGGGCCAATGGCAAACAGGACTACCTGAAAATGACCAATGCGCGCGATGGCGGCATCAACGGGGTCAAGCTCACCTACGAAGAATGCGAAACCGGTTACGCCACTGACCGCGGTGTGGAATGTTACGAGCGCCTGAAAAGCAAACCCGGTGTGGCCCTGTTTGACCCGCAAAGCACCGGCATCACTTTTGCGCTGACCGAAAAAGCCCCCAAAGACAAGGTGGCGCTGATGACGCTGGGCTATGGCCTGTCGGTGTCGCAAGACGGGTTGGCTTTCAAGTGGAACTTCCCGCTGATGGGCAGCTACTGGACCGGGGCCGACATTCTGCTGCAAGACATCGGCAAAAAGCTCGGTGGCATGGACAAGCTCAAGGGCAAGAAGGTTACGCTGGTCTATCACGACAGTCCGTTTGGCAAAGAGCCGATTCCGCTGCTGCAAGAGCGCGCCAAGATGCACGGCTTTGAGCTGCAACTGCTGCCGGTCACCGCCCCTGGGGTGGAGCAAAAAGCCACCTGGCTGCAAGTGCGCCAAAGCCGGCCCGATTTTGTGCTGCTGTGGGGCTGGGGGGTGATGAACTCCACCGCGCTGAAAGAAGCGCAAGCCACCGGCTACCCGCGTGACAAGATGTATGGCGTGTGGTGGGCCGGTGCCGAGCCTGATGTGAAAGACGTGGGTGCCGGTGCCAAGGGTTACAACGCGCTGGCGCTCAACGGCTCGGGTCAGCAGCCTAAAGTGATTCAGGACATCCTGAAACACGTCTATGACAAGGGCCAGGGTGCCGGCGACAAGGCCGATGTGGGCTCGGTGCTGTACACGCGTGGCGTGATCATCCAGATGCTGTCGCAAGAGGCGGTGCGCCGGGCCCAAGAGCGCTTTGGCAAAGGCAAGGTCATGACCGGTGAGCAAGTGCGCTGGGGCCTGGAAAACCTGTCGCTGGACCAGAAAAAGCTCGACGCGCTGGGTTTCAACGGTGTCATGCGTCCCATCAGCACCTCGTGCCAGGACCACATGGGCTCAACCTGGGCGCGGGTGCAGACCTGGGATGGTGCCAAGTGGCAGCTCGGTGCCGACTGGTATCAGGCCGACGAGCAGATTCTCAAACCCATGGTCAAGGCCGGTGCCGACAAGTACCTGGCCGACAAGAAGGGCGAGCGCCGCGCACCGGCAGACTGCCAGTCTTAAGCACTCAGGCGCGCCGTTTTATATAAGAAATTGGGCTGTAGCCCTTATGAGGTAAGCGCTACCAGCTATTTAAGTTATAGCCATTGGCATTCTGGCAACCCTGCTGGAATGCCCAGTCAACAGCCTTGCGTGCAGGGCTGCTGATTGGTGAAGGCAAGGAAATATGGAACCCAACAACATCGTTCTCAACGTCAACGGCATCGAGGTCATCTACAACCACGTCATTCTGGTCTTGAAGGGCGTGTCGCTCAACGTGCCGCAAGGCAAGATTGTGGCCATCCTGGGCGGCAACGGTGCCGGCAAGACCACCACGCTGCGTGCTATTTCCAACCTGCTGCAAGGCGAGCGCGGGGCCGTCACCAAGGGATCCATCGAACTGCGTGGCGAGCGCATCGAAAACCTCTCCCCCGCCGACCTGGTGCAACGCGGCGTGGTGCAGGTGATGGAAGGCCGGCACTGCTTTGCCCACCTGACCATCGAAGAAAACCTGCTCACCGGCAGCTACACCCGCAAGGACAAGGGCGAGATTGCCGCCAACCTCGACAAGGTGTATGCCTATTTTCCGCGCCTGAAAACCCGCCGCACCAGCCAGGCCGCCTACACCAGCGGGGGCGAGCAGCAAATGTGCGCCATCGGCCGGGCGCTGATGACCAACCCCAGCATGGTGCTGCTCGACGAGCCTTCCATGGGCCTGGCCCCGCAAATCGTTGAAGAAGTGTTCAACATCGTCAAAGACCTCAACACCAAGGAAAAGGTCACCTTCTTGCTGGCCGAACAAAACACCAACATGGCGCTGAAGTACGCCGACTACGGCTACATCATGGAGAGCGGCCGGGTGGTGATGGACGGCGCAGCCACTGAGCTGGCCAATAACGAAGACGTGAAAGAGTTTTACTTGGGCATGGGCGGCGGCGAGCGCAAGAGCTTCAAGGACGTGAAGAGTTACAAGCGGCGCAAGCGCTGGCTGGCGTGAGGCCGGCCTGGTTTGTCGCCTGCGCGGCAACGGTGCTGCAAAGGCAAGGCTATTTTTTTCTGGAACCTGACCATGACTGATTTCTTTGACGCGCTGGAAACGCGCGACCCGGCGGTGCGCGAGGCTGCCTTACTGGCCGCCTTGCCGATGCAGGTGGCGCACGCCCGTCTGGCATCTGCTGCGTTTGCCGACATCCTCAAAGATGTCAACCCGGCCGAGATCACCAGCCGTGCTGCGCTGGCGGCGCTGCCGGTCACGCGCAAACACGAACTGCTTGAACTTCAGCTCAAAAGCCGTAGCGCTAAAGGCAATGTGTTCGGGGGTTTCAGCGCTGAAGCCTTTGGCATCCGGATGCCGCGCGTGTTTGCCAGCCCGGGCCCGATTTACGAGCCCGAAGGCAGTGCCAAAGACTACTGGCGCATGGCCCGGGCCATTTTTGCCGCCGGTTTTCGCCCAGGTGACCTGATTCACAACAGCTTCAGCTACCACTTTGTCCCGGCTGGCTCGATGATGGAAACCGGTGCCCACGCGCTGGGCTGCACGGTGTTCCCGGGGGGTACCGGCCAGACCGAGCAGCAGGTGCAGGCGATGGCCGAGCTCAAACCCGCTGGCTACATCGGCACGCCGAGCTTCCTGAAAATCATCCTCGAAAAAGCGCTGGAGATGGGCGTGGCGCTACCGAGCGTGACCAAGGCGATGTTTGGCGGGGAAGCCTATCCGCCCAGCCTGCGCGATTGGTTTGCCGCACACGGCGTGGCCGGTTACCAGTGTTATGCCAGCGCTGATGTCGGCTCGATGGCGTATGAAACCAGCGCACGCGCAGGTCTGGTGGTCGATGAAGGCGTGCTGCTGGAGATCGTGCGCCCTGGCACGGGCGACACGGTGGCTGACGGTGAAGTGGGCGAGGTGGTGGTGACCACGCTCAACCCCACCTACCCGTTGATCCGCTTTGGCACCGGCGATTTGTCGGCGGTGTTGCCGGGTGCCTGCCCGACCGGTCGAACCAACACGCGCATCAAGGGCTGGCTGGGTCGCGCCGATCAGACGACCAAAATCCGGGGCATGTTTGTGCATCCGGGGCAGGTGGATAGCATCGTTAAACGCTTTCCCGAGGTGAGCCGGGCGCGCCTGGTGGTGACTGGTGAGATGGCCAATGACGCGATGACGCTCAAGGTGGAAGTGCCGGGCGAAAACGCCGGTCTGGCAGACAGGCTAACGGAAGCCATCCGCGAGGTCACCAAGCTGCGCGGTCAGGTCGAGCTGGTGCAGATGGGGTCGTTGCCCAATGATGGCAAGGTGATTGAGGACGCGCGCAGCTATCGGTGAAGTATCAAGGTGCGACGGCAGATAGGCTGCCAGCGTCCATTGCGCGTGCAGGTGCCGGCTGGTTTTCACGGTACAGTTCAACTTTTGCAGTGCTGCTTGCCGCGCCTGCGCGTTTTTCTGTCAACCTACGCCCTTAACGCCATGAAACCTATCCAGCTTTTTGACACGGCATCCTCCACTTACACCTATGTGGTGTTCGACCCCACCAGCCGAGAGGCGATCATCATCGACCCGGTGGATACCCAGGTGGCGCGCGACCTGGAAGTGCTACGCGACTACGGCTTGAAGCTGGTGTGGGCGCTGGAAACCCACGCGCACGCTGACCACATCACCAGCGCCGGGCAACTCGCCGAGCTGACCGGGGCCAAGACCACCGCACCGGCGGCCTGCGGTATCAGCTCGGCGGCGGTATTGTTGAAGGACGGTGACACGCTGAACTTTGGCCCGGAGCAAATCCGTGCGCTGCACACCCCCGGCCACACCGCGGGCAGCATGTGCTTTGCCTGGCGTGACCATGTATTTACCGGCGACACGCTGTTGATCAACGGCTGTGGCCGCACCGATTTCCAGTCCGGCAGCGCCGCCGACCTGTACCACAGCATCACCCAGGTGCTGTTCAAGCTGCCTGATGCCACCACCGTCTGGCCCGGCCACGACTACCAGGGTCGCAGCAACAGCACGATTGGCCAGGAAAAGGCCAGTAACACCCGAGTGGCCGGCAAGACCCAAGCCGAATTCACCGCCATCATGGACGCGCTGCACCTGCCGCCACCCAAACGCATCGACGAGGCGGTACCGGCCAACCTGCACCTGGGCCTGCGCCATGACGCACCGGTGCCGCACGCGCTGATCCAGCGCGATGCCGACGGTTATGCCGGCGACATTTCGGTCACGCTGGCGCACCAGTGGTGGCAGGCTGGCGATGCGGTGCTGGTCGATGTGCGTACCGATGCCGAGCGCGCCTGGGTCGGCTTTGTGCCCGAGGCGAGCAACATTGCCTGGAAACAATGGCCCGGCATGGCGATGAACCCCGAGTTTGACCAGGCGCTGCTGGCCGCTGTGCCCCAGGGCAAAAAAGTGGTGCTGCTGTGCCGCAGCGGCGTGCGTTCAATCGCTGCGGCCAAACGCGCCACCGAACTGGGTCTGCAGGCCTACAACATCCTCGAAGGCTTTGAAGGTGACCCCGACGACGCGGGACACCGCGGTCAGCGCGGCGGCTGGCGCTTTAACGGCTTGCCTTGGCGCCAGGGCTAAAGCCAGTCATGACCTTATTGGCGATCGACGTTGGCAACACCCGTCTGAAGTGGGCCTTGCACACCGCTCCCCGGCGTGACGCGCCGGTGCTGGCGCAAGGTGCCGAGTTTCTGGAAAACATTGACAAGCTCGCCGAAGGTGAATGGGCCACGCTGCCCGCGCCCAACCACATGCTGGGCTGCGTCGTGGCGGGCGATGCCGTCAAACGCCGGGTGGAGGCACAGATGGAAATTTGGGACATCTCGGCGCAGTGGGTGGTCGCCAGCAGCCAGGAGGCGGGCTTGAGCAATGGCTACGACCACCCGGCACGGCTGGGGGCCGACCGCTGGGTGGCGATGATCGGTGCCTGGCATCGCAGTCTGGCGCAAGGCGCGGCGCGCCCGCTGGTGGTGGTGATGGTCGGCACGGCTGTCACGGTCGATGCCATCGATGCCTCCGGGCGCTTTCTGGGCGGGCTGATTCTGCCGGGTCACGGCATCATGCTGCGCGCGCTTGAATCGGGCACCGCCGGGCTGCATGTGCCCACCGGTAACGTCTGCATGTTCCCCACCAACACCAGCGACGCGCTGACCAGCGGCGGCACCTTTGCCATCGCCGGCGCGGTGGAGCGCATGGTGCAACACGTGCGCCAGCATTGCAATGCCGAGCCGCGCTGCATCATGACGGGCGGTGCCGGCTGGAAAATGGCCCCGAGCATGACGCGCCCGTTTGAGCTGGCTGACAACCTGGTGTTTGACGGACTGCTGGAGATGGCGGCGCGCCGGTTCGTATAAAAAATGGGCCACTAGCCCTTTTGGGACCGCTGCGTTGTGTCACGATCTAGCGATTGTTTGATCCATACGGCATCGCTTCAGCCCAATGTCGGGTCAAACGGACTGATCTGGCGCTGTGTTTTTGCAGGTGTTGTCAAGCCAGGATTGGCCAAAGGTCAGATGGTTGCGCCCATTGTCAAAACGATAGTTGAGATGCATGGCGTTGCTGCGCAAAATGATCAGACCAAGTCCACCGATGTTGGCATCGTCCAGCGATGTCGCTAAGGGGCGTTGTGCCACGGCCAAGGGATCAAAAGGTGCACCCCCATCTGACACGGTCACCAAGGCCTGTACTTCCAGGTCACGCTGATGGAGTTCAAACACCAATTCAATGGGTGAAGAGTGTCCCGCTGCGCTGCCATGCATGATGACGTTCATCAGCGACTCGTCAAGGCACAAATCCAGATTCATCAGCTTGGCAGCCGGGATCTGGTGCGTGGCACCCAGGTTTGCCAGCCAATCTGCCGCAATCCTGACCTGCGTCAGTTCTGCAGGTATCGATAGCTTGTCTGAAAAATCAGTAACCGCCAAAGTATTCGACCGCTCTTGCTATCACTCAAGCGAGACCAGAGCGGCCTGCACTGCTTCTGCGGCATCGGTAAACATCGGGATGATGCTGGTGATGCCAGTGGTCTCGATCGTGCTTCTCACCTGATCGTTTTGGCCAACAAACAACACCATGCGACCGTTACGCGCATGGAGCGCCTTGGCGTTTTGAACCAGCAAACGTATGCCGATGGAAGCCAGGAAACTTACTTCACTGAGATCGACGACGATACGACGCCTGGCTGTTGCTGACAGCGCTGCGAACTGGATCGCAATGGCATCGGCACCCGCGCTGTCGAGTCGACCCGACAGCACAATTTGCCGATAGTTATCACCTGTATCCTTGAAATTAATTGTCATGTCAACCTTTAAAAACTGCCCAGTGGCTAGCCACGTTAACAACATGTTGGCAATTAATTGTGAAGAAATGGTGACATTTTGGGCGCTGTTGCGTTTGTGCAATTGATGTTGTGGCTGACGTAATCAAGTGGACTTGTCCATAAAATCGTGCGCGTGGTTGCTGAAAACCGAACTTGCGAAATATACGGGATGACTACTCAACAATGCTTGCTTCGCGGATGCCTGTCCCTGGCAGCCCTGTGGTGGGTGGTTGGCGCACAGGCGCAAATGACCCCAATAGGCAACTGGCACACTTTGGATGACCAGACCGGCGAAATCAAGGGTCTGGTGACGCTCAGTGAAATGAATGGTGTGGTGAGTGGACGGGTGCAGAAGATCTTGCGCAAGAACACCGACCCCAACGAGCGCTGCACCCTGTGCACTGATGACCGCAAAGACCAGTTGATTGTCGGCATGGAGGTGGTCCGTGGCGCAAAAAAGGTGTCAGGACGCGAGGTGTGGGAAGACGGCAAAATCCTCGATCCCGAGAACGGCAAGGAATACACCTTGCGGCTGACACCGTTTGACAACGGCCAAAAACTCGAAGTCCGAGGCTACATCGCCTTTTTTTATCGCAACCAAACCTGGGTTCGCGTGCCCTGATTTTGGCTCTGTTGCGACTTGACCAAAAGCAAAGCAGCGTGATCTTGCCAATAGCTCAACTGCCAGTGGCGCTGCATGCCTGGCGTTCGCTGCCTCTGCGTATCCTGATGCTCGGGCTGCTCGCTGGTTTGATGTTTGCGTTGCCGGTCCGTGCCGAGCTTGCTGTGACGCTGGCTGACCCGCGTGTGGCCACCCAGTTTGATCTGTCTGATGCCGTTGAAGTACTGCAAGACCCCCAGGGGCAGCTTGATCTTGATGCGGTGCGCAGCGCAGCCAATGCCGCGAAATTCGTGCATCGCAAACCGGGTCTTGGGTTCACTGCGGCGGCCATCTGGATGCGCTTTACGGTCACCAACCCGACCGACCAGCCGGTGACCTGGTGGTTCGACAGCGGCAACCGTACCTTGCAGGAGCTGGCTTTCTATGCACCCGATGCCCAGGGACAGTACCGCTACCAGTCAGCCAGCTCGACCTTGCCGTTTTCGCAGCGTCCGCTGCACATGGCCCGGTTCACCTTTCCAGTCGAACTGCCCGCCGGACAAACGGTGCAACTTTATCTGCGCGCGCGCTCTACCGGCTACCTGGGCGTTGACCTGATCCCAAAACTGTGGGTGCCCGAGGCTGCGCAGGCCGATGCCGCCAACGAGAAACATCAGTGGTTTGGCTATCTGGGCATGGCGCTGGCACTGGCCATGCTCAATGTTGGCTTATGGATTTACCTGCGCGATTCGACCTATTTTCTGTACGTGGCCACCACCTTTGGCTGGGCCTTCGGGGTGAGCAGCATCAGCGGAGGTTACGGCGCTGCCTATGAGTTCTTTTGGCCCGATTGGCCGGTTTTTGAGCAGTCAGCCTGGGTTGCCGCGACCCTGGTTGCCACCGCGCTGGCGATTTTTTTCTTCACTTCCCTGATGGAGTTCAACAAGGTCGCACCGCGTGCGGCGCGCTGGTTATGGCGGGTGTCGCAGGCGTTTTGGCTGGTGGTCAGCTTTCAGGTGGGGCTCACGCTGTTGCAGCGCAACGATCTGGCGCAGGTGTTGCAAACGGCCTACCTGGTTGGTGCCGTGCTGTTCTTGCTGCTATCGGGCCTGCTCTGGTTGGGTGCCGTGGCGGCAGCGCGGGCTGGCAGCCGGCTGGCCTGGTACATCATGGTTGCCAATATTCCCAATTCGATCAAGGTGATCGGTGAGACCGGCATGGCCGTCTGGCAGGGGAGGGCGCCAGATTTTGGCGCTGGTTTCATGTGGAGTTCGATGTTTGAGCTGTTTGTCATGGCCATGGCACTGGCAGACCGCTTTCATCAGTCGCAGGCAGCCCTGGTGGCGGGCTTGCAGCGCTCTGAGCAAACGCTGGAAAACAAGGTCGAAGAGCGCACCCATGAGCTGAGTGATGCCCTTGCGCAGCAGCAGGTGCTGGCGCAGGAAAACGCCAGCCAGTTCAGCGAAATCCAGGAAAAGAACCAACAACTCAAGCTGGCAGATCAGCACAAATCAGACTTTCTGGCCAACATGAGCCATGAAATCCGCACGCCCATGAACGCCATCATTGGCCTGTCACACCTGTTGATGAACACTGAGCTGAGTGCCCGCCAGCAAGACAGCCTGCGCAAAATCCAGCAAGCCGGCCACCACCTGCTGGGCATCATCAACGACATCCTGGATTTTTCCAAGATCGAAGCGGGCAAGCTGACGGTGGAAAGAGTTGATTTCAAACTGGAGCATGTGCTGGAAAACGTTGCCAACCTGGTGGCCGAAAAGACCAGCAGCAAGGGCTTGGAGCTGGTCTTCAATGTCGATGCCGACGTGCCAGACAACCTGGTGGGTGACCCGATGCGATTGGGCCAGATCCTGATCAATTACGCCAACAATGCGGTCAAGTTCACCGAAAAGGGCGAAATTGTCATTTTGGTCCGCGTCAAGGCGCTGACCCCGCACGATGTCGTGATCTACTTTGCGGTCAAGGATACTGGCATTGGCCTGAGTCCCGAACAGATGCAGCGTCTGTTCCAGTCGTTTGAGCAGGCGGATGCATCCACCACGCGCAAGTTCGGTGGCACCGGGCTTGGTCTGGCGATTTCGCGGCGGCTGGCCGAAATGATGGACGGTGAGGTTGGCGTGACAAGCGCCCCCGGTGCAGGCAGCACTTTTTGGGTTACCGCCCGCTTCGGGCTGGGTGAGAAGGTGCAGCGCGCGCCACTGCCCGGCCTGGACTTGCGCGCGCGTGCGGTGCTGGTGGTGGACGATAACGACAATGCCCGCGTTGTGCTGGGTGACTTGCTCGCACGCATGGGTTTTGTGGTGACAACGGCCGTGGGTGGCGAGCAGGCCATCGAGGCCACGCGTGCGGCTGACCTGGCTGGCAAGCCGTTTGAGCTCATATTTCTGGACTGGCAGATGCCAGGCATGGACGGCATCGAGACCGCCATCAATCTCGGCGCACTCGGGTTGCCGGTTCGTCCACACCTGGTCATGGTCACCGGCTACGGGCAAGACCAGTTGCTGCAACAGGCGGCTGCGGCCGGCATTCCCGACGTGTTGACCAAACCCGTCGGCGCATCGCTGATGTTCAACACGGTGATGCGTCTGCTGGGTTCGACTACACAGCCGGCAGCGGTGGTTGATGCGCTGCGCGAACCGCTGGACGACAAGCTGGGTGCGATCCGTGGCGCGAGGGTGTTGCTGGTTGAGGACAACGACCTCAACCAGGAGGTCGCCACCGGTCTGCTCGAACATGCAGGGTTGCGGGTGGATGTGGCAGACCATGGCGAAATGGCGTTGCGCATGGTGCAGCAGGCAGCCTACGACATCGTCTTCATGGACATGCAGATGCCGGTGATGGATGGTCTTGATGCCACGCGGGAAATTCGCAAGCTGGCGCAGCTGGACCGGCTGCCGATCGTTGCCATGACCGCCAACACCATGTCAGGCGATGCGCAGCGTTGCCTGGCCGTCGGCATGAACGACTTTATTGCCAAGCCGATCGACCCCGAATTACTCTGGGCCGCCCTGCTTAAATGGGTGCAGCCCGGCCCACGCGAGCCGTCGGGTGCTACAGACGCAGCGATACAAGCGGCTGCTGCCGACAACCTGGTGGTGTTGCCAGCGGCCATTGCCGGTGTGGATATGGCACTCGGGCTTAAACGTGTGGTGGGCAACAAGTCACTGTATTTGGCCATGCTGAGGAAGTTTGTGGCAGGTCAAAAGACAAGTCCCGAAGCACTGCGCACGGCGCTGGAGGGCGGCGACTGGGCCACTGCCGAGCGGCTGGCACACACCACCAAGGGGGTGGCTGGCAATATTGGTGCCATGCGGCTGCAAGAGCTGGCGGCGCAACTGGAAGCTAACATCAAGCATCGGCAGCCATCTGTGCAACTGGATGCGCAAGTCGATCAGTTAGCAGCAGAGCTAATGGCCATCATCGAAGCGCTCGAACCGGCGCTGGCGGGCGAACACCAGGCCGAGTCTTGCCCGGTTGATCGGGAAAAACTCAAGGCGGTCAGTGGTCAACTGGCAGCCCTGTTGGCTGACTACAACTCGGACGCGGTCGAAGTGCTCAACGCAAACGCCGACCTGCTGCGCGCGGTCTGCAAAGAAGCCTACGCCAGAATTGAAAACGCCATCGGGAATTTCGATTTTGACGAAGCCGCTGCCCTGCTCAATGCTGCCCTGCCTGCAGATGAACTTGCGCGCTAAACCAGAAACAACGCGGCACCGGCCTGCCTACGGACAACTTCATGAAGGATGACGCATGGGCGAATTGACCCCCAACGCCAAAAAAGCCACGATTCTGGTGGTGGACGACACCCCCGACAACCTGACGCTGATGAGCGGCCTCTTGAAAAATGACTATATCGTCAAGGTGGCTAACGGCGGACCCCTGGCCTTGAAGGTTGCCAACCTCAGCCCGCCACCCGACCTGATTCTGCTCGACATCATGATGCCTGTGATGGACGGCTACGAGGTGTGCCGCCGGCTGAAGGCCAGTGAGGCCACCAGCCGCATTCCCGTGATTTTTTTGACTGCCAAGACCGAAACCGAGGACGAGGCAGAGGGCTTTTCCGTCGGTGCCGTCGATTTCATCCACAAACCGATCAGCCCGCCGATTGTGGCGGCGCGAATCAAGGCGCAGCTCGAACTCAAGTCGTGGCGAGATTTTTTGCAGGACCAGAACGATTGGTTGCAGCGTGAGGTGGAAAAGCGACTGCAGGCCACACTGGAACTCGAAGCGCTGAAACGTGAGCTTGACATGGCCCGGCAGATTCAGGCGGGCATGCTGCCCTTGCCCCCCTTGTTTTCTGCCAAGGCCGGTGTCGTGGGCTGCGGTTTCATGCGCGCTGCGCGCCAGATTGGCGGCGACTTCTATGATGCCTTCGCGTTGCCTGATGGACATTATTTTGTCGCCATTGGTGATGTCTGCAACAAGGGCGCGCCGGCGGCGTTGTTCATGATGCGCACGCTGACCGTGCTGCGCAATGAAGTTCTGCACCCCTACCACGATATTGACAAGCATCTTGGGCAACTTGCGGCCAGCAGCAATGACATCCTCAATGCAGCGAATGATGCAGAACAATTTGTCACCTTGTTTTTTGGCATCATCGACCTGACTGCGGGACGGCTGCATTTTGTCAACGCCGGGCACAACCTGCCGATCTTGCGGCGACCGGGGGAGCCTGCGGCTTTCCTCAAGGGCATCCGCAATCCGATCGCCGGCATTTTTCCGAACCTTCGCTACCAGGCCAGCAGTTGTGAGTTTCCAGCTGGCAGCCTGCTGCTGCTCTACACCGATGGTGTGACCGAAGCCGAAAACAAGAACAGTGCCTTGTTTGGCGACGACAGCCTGTTGCAGTTGATGGCCGACTACACGCCTTCACACTCTGCCGACTGCCTGTCTCACATTGTGGCTGCAGTCGATACTTTTGCCGATGGCCATCCGCAGTCGGATGACATCACCTTGCTGATGGTCCATCGCCCCTGATGTGAACCCGGCAGGCTGCTGGGTGCACTGCTTTGCGCCAGCACGGATTAACGTGAAACAACGCCGGATGTTCTGTAGGAGCTGGGCCCTCGCAGCGAACCAGCGCGTGTCGGCAGCACCCATTTGTGGCGTGGGCGCCGCACCAAAAAACTTCATTCTTCGGGGTGGGATCTGCGCCCATGAAAGTTTGCAGCGCCACTCATCGCGTCAAAACTCGCTTTATCCGGGCTGGCTGCAGCTGGTCGCATGTGGCGTGCGCGGCGCGGCAGGCGTGCGTAGAGTTCGCTCCATCGCTGCCGTGGGCAGTGCAACGCGAATCCTAAACGCCACCTTTGAAACGGAGCCATCCATGAAGACATCGACATTGAGCAACCCAAGCCGCATCGCCGTGCTGGCCAGCGTGGCCATCAACCTGCTGCTGATCGGTGCGCTGCGCGCCGGCTTTGACGTACCCGCGGCCAGCGCCACCCGCGTGGTGCAACTGCCCAGCGTTACCGTGGTTGGCAAGCGCCAGAGCACGCAAAACGCCGTCGTCGCCCTGACCGCAAAGCC
This sequence comes from Rhodoferax sp., assembly GCA_020048295.1. Next base: position 5,182 of record JAIFMT010000233.1, on the reverse strand, counting down.
GCTACCATTGCCAACCGATGTCAAACTCTGATCCCTTTCGCAGCATGCCCGTCGCCTCAGACCGTTACGCCTGGCTGCGCCGGCTCAACGCCGGCCTGAGCGCCTGGGCGGCCGGCCTGAGCTGGTGGCGCATGGTGGCACTGGCGCTGATCGTGCTGATTGCCGGTTCGTGGATTTCGGAGCACTTGCAGCTGTCACACCGAACCCTGCGCGAGGTGCGCAAGACGCAGGTGGCCAAACAGCCCGACGGCACGCCCGCGCCCTGCAAGACCAAGAATGTCCTGATCGGTGGCAAAACCGCCATTGTGATCACCGAAACTGGCTGCACCCCGGTGCCGGCAACACCGGCGGCCTCGGGTGCTTCTGCCACCGACAGCGTCGAACCACCGATCCGCATCGAAATTCCGGCCAGCCCTGACACCGACGATGCAGACAGCACAGACGAAGAGGTCAGCCTGACCACCGAACGCACGCTGGGTGGCTGGATTGGCGATGTGCTCTCAGCGCTGCTGGTGGCCTTTTTTGCCTATCTGGTGGCGGCCAAGGTGATCGTGCGCAAAACCGCCGAGTCGGACGCGAAATTGCAGGTGGCCAACGCGGCGGCCGAGCGTGAGGCGATGCAGCGCCAGCTGGTGCAGGCACGCCTGAAGTTGATGCAGGCGCAGGTGGAGCCGCACTTTTTGTTCAACACCCTGGCAGCGGTGGATTACCTGATCGAGACCGACCCCAAGCGCCAGGAGTCTTCCACGCTGGGGCGCGAGCTGGCGCTGATCCGCCCGTATCTGGAACTGCTCAAGCGGCGCATTGAAGACCGCTTGCAGTACGAGATCAACGTGCCCGCCGGGCTGGAGTCAACCATCTTCCCGCCAATGGTGCTGCAAACGCTGGTGGAAAACGCCATCAAGCATGGCATTGAACCCAAGCCCGAAGGCGGCCGTGTGACGGTGTCGGCACAGGTGGTGGATGGCCAGTTGCATGTCGAAGTGGCTGATACCGGCATCGGGCTGCACCAGGGGCACATTTACGCCGCCAGCACCTCGGGCACCGGGCTGGGGCTGGACAACATTCGCTCTCGGCTGGCGCTGCTCTACCCCGGCAGCAGCAGTCTGGAACTGCACGCCGGCGATCCGCTGGGCACAGTCGCCGTGCTGGTGATTCCGTACCAGGCCGAGGTGGCCAAAAAAGCATGAACTTCAGCGCCACATCCGCCGCCAGCGTCGCAGCTACCGCACCCCGCGCGCTGATAGCCGACGACGAGCGCCTGCTGCGTGAGCAACTGCAGGCGCGCCTGGGCGAATGCTGGCCCGAACTGCAACTGGTGGCGTTGGCGCGCGACGGTCTGGAGGCACTGCGGCTGGCCGACGAACTGCGCCCGGACGTGGTGTTTCTCGACATCCGCATGCCCGGGCTGACCGGTATTGAGGCTGCGCGCGAGATGGCTGCACTGGACGGCTGGCAAGGCGAGATCGTGTTTGCCACCGCTTACGACGAGTACGCCGTGAGCGCGTTTGAAGAAGGTGCGGTGGATTACCTGCTCAAGCCGGTGGAGCGCGCACGCCTAGCGGTCACGGTCGCGCGGCTGCAAACACGCTTGCTGGAACGCCACGCCGGTGCGGTTGGCGTGGCGCCGCCAGCTCCTCACCCGCAGGCGCTGCTGCAAACCCTGGCCCAGTTGCAAGAACGTCTGAGCGGCAACAGCGCGCCCCGCTTGCGCTGGTTGCAGTGCGGCGCAGGCAGCAGTACCCGGCTGGTGAATGTGGATGACGTGCTGTTCTTCCGCTCGGACGAAAAGTACACCCGGGTACAGACCGCCACGCAAGAGTCGTTCATCCGCACGCCGATTCGCGAGCTGATTGGCCAGCTTGATCCGCAGCAGTTCTGGCAGATTCACCGCGCAACCATCGTCAACCTGGCGGCCATTGCGGCGGTGCAACGTGACGACACAGGCCGCCAGCGGGTCACGCTCAAACAGCATCCCGAAGTGCTCGAGGTCAGCCGCAGCTTCAGCCACGTGTTTCGCGCGGCCTGAGCAGCCAAGCCGAGGCTGCGCTGCGACGCTGCCCTTGGTGTCAGGCAGGCTGTTACTATTCTTTAAGCTTTTTTGGCCTCCAGCCCTTATGGGGTAAGCGCTGATAGCTCATTTTTATGTTGTATTTCTGGCAAACCAGGCTTCAACCAGCCGCACCCAATAGCTGGCCCCCAGCGGCAACAGGGCATCGTTGAAGTCGTAGCTCGGGTTGTGCAGCATGCACGGGCCGCCGCCATGGCCCAGGTCGCGGTGCTTGCCATCGCCATTGGCAATGAAGGCATAGCAGCCGGGCTTGGCCTGCAACATGTAGGAGAAGTCTTCTGCGCCCATGGTGGGCTCCTGCACCTGCACCCGGTCTGCGCCAACCAGATCGGCCATGACCTGGCGGCACAACGCGGCCTCTGCGGCGCTGTTGATGGTGGGCGGGTAGTTGCGCACAAACTCAAATTCAGCGCTCATGCCAAACGCCGCGCAAAGTTGGGCCGTCATGTCGCGCATGCGCTGCTCGATCAGGTCCAGCACCGCCAGGGTGAAGGTGCGCACCGTGCCTTGCAGCTCGCAGCGGTCGGGGATGACGTTGGTGGCCTCACCGGTATGAATCATGGTGACCGAGATCACGCCGGCGTCGATCGGCTTGAGGTTGCGGCTGACGATGGTCTGAAAACCCTGCACCAGCTGGCACGCCAGTGGCACCGGGTCCAGCGCGTTGTGCGGCATGGCCGCGTGGCCGCCTTTGCCGCGGATGGTGATCTTGAATTCGTTGCTCGACGCCATCACCGGTCCGGCGCTGGCTGCCATGTGGCCTACCGCCGAGCCGGGCCAGTTGTGCAGGCCAAACACCGCGTCCATCGGGAACAGGTCGAACAAGCCGTCCTTGATCATCTCGCGGGCCCCGCCACCGCCTTCTTCGGCCGGCTGGAAGATCAGATACACCGTGCCGTCAAAATAGCGCTGGGTGCTGAGGTATTGCGCCGCGCCCAGCAGCATGGCGGTGTGGCCGTCGTGGCCGCAGGCGTGCATCTTGCCCGGGGCCGTGCTGGCGTGGGCAAAGGTGTTGAATTCCTGCATCGGCAGCGCGTCCATGTCGGCACGCAGGCCAATGGCGCGCGCCGACGTGCCATTTTTGACAATGCCGACCACGCCGGTGGTGCCCAAACCCCGGTGGATGGGAATGCCCCAGCCGGTGAGTTTGGCGGCCACCACCTCGGCGGTGCGCATTTCGTGAAAACACAGTTCCGGGTGCGCGTGGAGGTCGCGCCGCAGGGTTGCCAGAGCGGGGCTTTGCTGGGCGATAGCGTCAATGATTTTCATGGCGGGGTGGGTAATGCGGGATGGTGTTTGGGGTGTGATGGACAGGATGAGGGCACAAACGAACCTGAATTAATACCCGCGCGCAACGTCAACCTGTCCCGCCAGGGGTTCGCCGCGCGCCAGCGCCACCATCTTGCCGGCGATCTGGGCAATGCTTTGCTCGCGCAGGGTGCGCGCCGACGTATGTGGCGTGAGGATGATCTTGGGGTGCTGCCAGAACCGGTGCGCTGGCGGTAGCGGCTCGGTACGAAACACATCCAGTGTGGCCCCTGACAGGTGACCACTGTCGATGAGCGAGAGCAAGTCGTCATCCACCAGATGCGCGCCGCGCGCCACGTTGATGACGTAGCCGCCGGGCTGCAGCCGGCTCAGGGTGGCGTGGTTGAGGATGTTTTGCGTCTGCGGGGTCAGCGCCAGCAGATTGACCAGCACGCGGCTGGCGGCCAGGAAGTCATGCCATTGCGCCGCGCCGCTGAAACTGCGTACACCCACCAGCACCTTGGGCGACCGGCTCCATCCGTTTACCGGAAATTCGAATTGCCGCAGCGCCTGCGCCACACGCGTGCCCAGCACGCCCAGGCCCATGACCCCCACCGGAAAATCCTCGCGCTGGCGCGGCTTGCGAAACGTCCACTGCCCGGCGCGAATGTCACTGGCGTACGTGTCCAGCTCGCGAAAGTGTCGGATCACTGCCTGGCACACGTACTCGGCCATTTGCACCGCCATGCCGGCATCGTCGAGCCGCACCACCACGGCGCGTGGCGGCAAGCGCAGTTTCAGCAGCGCATCCACGCCCGCGCCGATGTTGAAAATGGCTTTGAGCTGCGGCTGTTCATCCAGAAATTGCTGCGGCGGTGCCCACACCACAGCGTAGTCGGCAGGCGCTGCGCCGGGCTGCCACAGCGACACTTCCGTCTGCGGCAACGCAGCGCGCAACCCTTCCAGCCAGGGCCCCGGATCGGTGTTGCTGCAGCAAAAAGTAACTCGAAACAAGTTCATTGTTGACTACTATTGTTATAGCTGCCTACGCTTATTGGATAAGGGCTAGAGGCTAAAAAGTACATCAACTAGGTCAGTCAGCCGCGCTGCACAGCTTCAGCAGTTCTGCCCCTTCTTCCACCTGGTCGCCTGGCGCGTACAGTAATTCTTCCACCACGCCGTCGGCCGGTGCCGCAATGGTGTGCTCCATTTTCATGGCATCGAGCACTGCCAGCGGCTGGCCTTTCTTGACGCTATCACCGGCCTGTACCGCAAACGACACCACTTTGCCAGGCATCGGCGCGGTCAGGCGGCCGCCTTCAGAATGGGTTTCGCCCGCATGGGCGAGCAAGTCGATTGCAATTATTTGTGTAGCACCTTGCGCTGTTTGGATATGGGCTACCTCACCTTTTCGATACACAGAAACCAGTGTACGCCGACCGGCAAACTGCAAGTCGATGCCCGTTGGCACGGCAACAAAGCTCAGCAAACCCGCCACCTCGCCTACCTTGAGCTGCAAGGCACCGTCGTGCAGGTAGCGCAGCGTGGCCTGCGCTTTTTCGCCGCCAAATTCAAACGCAAACTCGCGGGTGAAAATGCCGTGGCTGCGCCAGCCGTCGGTGCGGCTGAACGGGTCGGCGGTTTGCGTGGCGCGCTCGTCGAGCAGGGTTTGCGCCACGTCAGCCGCGGCGGCCAGCGCCAGGCCGACGCGCTCCTGGTTGAACAACACAGCGGCTTCGCGCGGGATCAGCGCGGTGTCTAAGTTGGCTTGGGCAAACGAATCGCACTGCACCACATGGCGCAAAAACTGCACATTGGTGGCCAGACCCACGATGTGCGTCTGCGCCAAAGCCACATCGAGCC
>JAIFMT010000124.1 GCA_020048295.1 Rhodoferax sp. | reverse complement strand
TGGCTGCCAGCGGGCGTGCGAAAATGTGCCATTGGTCACCCATGGCATCTTTTACCCCAATCCCTCATGACAACACCCTCCCCTGTGGCGATATCGCCTGTTGAAGACATCATTGCCGACATGCGGGCCGGCCGCATGGTGATTCTGGTTGACGAAGAAGACCGCGAAAACGAAGGCGACCTGATCATGGCCGCCGAGCATGTGACTGCCGAAGCCGTCAATTTCATGGCGCGTTTTGGCCGTGGCCTGATCTGCCTGACCCTCACCCGCGAGCGCTGCGAGCGCCTGCAATTGCCACCCATGACCGCGCGCAACGGCGACAAGAAAGGCACCGCGTTCACCGTGTCAATTGAAGCCGCAGAAGGTGTCACCACCGGCATTTCAGCCGCCGACCGGGCGCGCACCATCCAGGCTGCAGTCGCCAAAAACGCGCAACCCGAAGACCTGGTGCAACCCGGGCACATATTTCCCTTGCAGGCGGTCGATGGCGGCGTGCTGATGCGCGCCGGCCACACCGAAGCCGGTTGCGACCTCGCTGGCATGGCCGGCTGCGCACCGGCGGCGATGATCTGCGAAATCATGAACGACGACGGCACCATGGCCCGGCTGCCCGATCTGCAACTGTTCGCCGCCGAACACGGCCTGAAAATCGGCACCATTGCCGACCTGATTCACCACCGCAGCCGGGTGGAGTCGCTGGTAGAGCATGTGGGCACCCGGCCCCTCAAAACCGCCGTGGGCGAGTTCACCGCCCACGCCTTCAAGGACAAAACCGCCCACGGCGTGCATTTGGCACTGGTCAAAGGCACTTGGGCCGCTGATGAGCCGGTGCTGGCGCGGGTGCACGAGCCCTTGTCGGTGCTGGACGCACTGGAGGTCGGCCGCACCATGCATTCATGGAGCCTGGATGCCAGCCTGGCCCGCGTGGCCGCCGAGGGCAAGGGCGTGGTGATTTTTCTGAACTGTGGCGAAAGCGGCGCGCAACTGCTGGCCCAGTTTGACGGCACCGCCACCGCCAGCCATGGCCCGCAACGCGGCCGCCTGGACTTGCGCAACTACGGCATCGGCGCACAAATCCTGCGCGATGTCGGGGTTCACAAAATGAAACTCATGGGCAACCCGCGGCGCATGCCCAGCATGACCGGCTATGGCCTTGAAATCGTCGGCTATGTCGCGCCTTGAGTTTTTCTTTATTTTTCACCTGAAACAACACCATGCTGATCGCTGACCAAGGCACGCCAGATGCCACCGACCCCCGCCTGAACGGCAAAAACCTTGCCATCGGCATTGTGCAGGCGCGCTTTAACGCCGGCATCACCGATGCGCTGGCGCAAGCCTGCCAGGAAGAGCTGATCAAACTGGGCGTACAACCCAATCAAATCAAGCTGGTGCAAGTGCCCGGTGCACTTGAAGTGCCGGTCGCGCTGATGGCGCTGGCTGAAAAACTCGACTACGACGCGCTGATTGCGCTGGGTTGCATCATCCGTGGCGAAACCTACCATTTCGAGCTGGTGGCCAACGAGTCAGGTGCCGGTGTCAGCCGTGTGGCACTGGATTACCAGTTGCCCATTGCCAACGCCATTTTGACCACCGAAACACTGGAACAGGCCGTGGCGCGGCAAACCGACAAGGGGCGCGACGCGGCCCGTGTGGCCGTTGAAATGGCCAACCTGCTGAAAGGCATTCAATGACGGACTCCAGCCACCCCGCGCCCGCCTCCACCCGGCCGCCGCGCCAGTCACGCAAGGGGCTGACCAGCACCGGTGTGCTCAAGGCGGCCAGCAAATCACCGCGTGCACGTTCTCGCGAATTTGCCTTGCAGGGCTTGTACCAGGTGTTGGTCGGCAAAAATGACGTGACCGACGTTGACCTCTTCACCCGCGAACTGGCCGGTTTTTCCAAATCGGATGTGCTGCATTTTGCTGCCCTGCTGCACGGCTGTGCCGAGCACGCGCTGGCACTGGACGCGCAGATTCAGCCGGTGCTGGATCGCCCGTTAAGCGAAATTTCGCCGGTCGAGCACGCCGCCATGTGGATTGGCGTTTATGAATTTCAGTACTGCCCCGACGTGCCGTGGCGCGTGGTGCTTAACGAGTGCATTGAGTTGGCCAAAGAATTTGGCGGCACCGACGGCCACAAATACGTCAACGCCGTGCTCAACGCGCTGGCACGGCAGCTGCGCCAGGCCGAAGTGGCAGCCGACCGTGGTGCGACGCGCTGATGTCTTTACCGGCAGCAGCCAAACAGCGGCTGCATCCCGCCGACTCGCTTGTTATGCGCCCTCTGCAGCGTTTTGTAGTACGCTCCATTTACTATATTAAATATAGCTGGTAGCGCATACTGCATAAGGGCTAGAGGCCTATTTCTTATATAAAACTGTGACTTTGCAAAACTTCGCCCCACCGCCAGCCCCAGAAGCCGCCCGCAGCGCCCTGCGGCTGTCGCAGCGTGCCCAGCGCATCGAGCCGTTTTATGTGATGGAAGTGGCCAAGGCGGCCAGCGCCCTGGCCGCCGAGGTGGCGCAGACTGAGGCGCCGATGATTTTTTTGAACATTGGCGAGCCTGATTTCACGGCACCCGCGCAGGTGCAGGCGGCTGCTGAAAAAGCCATTCGCCACGGCCAGACGCAGTACACCGCCGCCACCGGCCTGCCCGAGCTGCGTGAGCGCATCAGCCAGTGGTACCGCACGCGCTTCAATGTGGCTGTGCCTGCCAGCCGCATTGTGGTGACTGCCGGTGCGTCGGCGGCGCTGCAACTGGCCTGCCTGGCATTGATTGAAGCCGGCGACGAGGTGCTGATGCCCGACCCCAGCTACCCCTGCAACCGGCATTTTGTGGCGGCGGCTGATGGCCGGGCGGTGCTGATTCCAAGCACCGCTGCGCAGCGTTTTCAGCTCAGCGCCGAGCAGGTGGCGCAAGCCTGGGGGCCACAAACGCGCGGCGTGCTGCTGGCCTCGCCGTCCAACCCCACCGGCACCTCGATTGCCTTTGACGAGTTGCGCCGCATTCATGAAGTGGTGTCAGCCAAAGGCGGCATCACGCTGGTCGATGAGATTTACCTGGGCCTGAGCCACGACGCGCAGTTTTCACAATCAGCGCTGGCGCTTGACGACCAAATCATCAGCATCAACAGCTTTTCCAAATACTTCAGCATGACCGGCTGGCGTCTGGGCTGGCTGGTGCTGCCCGAGCCGCTGGTGCCGGTGGTCGAGCGGCTGGCGCAAAACCTGTTCATTTGCCCCAGCAGCATTGCCCAGCACGCGGCGCTGGCGTGCTTTGAGGCTGATAGCCTGGCCGAGTACGAGCGCCGTCGCGCCGAGTTCAAGGCGCGGCGCGACTATTTCATTCCGGCCCTCAACGCGCTGGGCTTGCAGGTGCCGGTCATGCCTGACGGTGCCTTTTACGCCTGGGCTGATTGCAGCGCCGCCTGCGCCCGCCTTGGCGTGAGCGGCAGTTGGGACTTGTCGTTTGCGCTAATGAACCGCGCCCACGTGGCTGTGACGCCGGGGCGCGACTTTGGCCATGCCGACACCGCACGCTTTGTCCGCTTTTCCACTGCCAGTTCGATGCCGCAACTGGTGGAAGCCATCGCCCGGTTGCAAAGGCTGCTGGCATGACCGCCGTTTTTAGCTGGCCGATCCGGGTGTATTGGGAAGACACCGACGCGGGTGGCATCGTCTATTACGCCAATTACCTGAAATTTTTCGAGCGCGCCCGTTCTGAGTGGCTGCGCGCCTGCGGCATCCATCAGCAAGCCCTGCGCGAGGCGACCGGCGGCATGTTTGTGGTCAGCCAGGTGCAGGTCAACTATCTGAAAAGTGCCCGTCTTGACGATGAACTTTTGATCACCACCACACTCACACACGCTGCCCGTGCGTCGATGACCCTTTTGCAACGCGCGCTGCTTAACACCGGTGCTGAGCCAATCTTGCTGTGTGAAGCCACCATACGCGCCAGCTGGGTCAACGCCCATGGCAAACCTGCCAGAATCCCGCCATCGATTCAGGCGGCCCTGGTCTGAAGCCAGGCTGCAATCTGAGACGCAACGTATTTGCAATTTGTCATTTGCCATTCATAAACCACCCACATGAACCAAGAACTCTCCATCCTGCATCTGGTACTCAACGCCAGCATCGTGGTGCAAGCGGTGATGGCGCTGCTGATGGCTATTTCTATCGCCAGTTGGGCGGCCATTTTTCGCAAGCTGTTTTCGCTGGGCAAGGTCAAGTCGCTCAACGACAGCTTTGAGCGCGAATTCTGGTCGGGCAGCAACCTCAACGACCTGTTTGCCGCCGCTGCCAAAAATGCCCGTCAGGCTGGCCCGATGGAGCGCATTTTTGCCAGCGGCATGCGCGAGTTTCAGAAGCTGCGCGAGCGCCGCATCACCGACCCCGGCACCCTGATGGACGGTGCCCGCCGCGCCATGCGCGCCAGTTTCCAGCGCGAGATGGACGTGATCGAAACACATCTGTCATTTTTGGCCTCGGTCGGCTCGGTGTCGCCGTATGTCGGCCTGTTTGGCACCGTCTGGGGCATCATGCACTCGTTCACCGGACTGGCAACGATGACCCAGGTGACGCTGGCCACCGTTGCCCCTGGCATTGCCGAGGCGCTGGTATCGACGGCCATCGGCCTGTTTGCTGCCATTCCGGCGGTGGTGGCGTACAACCGCTACGCCCGCGACATCGACCGCGTTGCCATCCGGCTGGAGACCTTTATTGAAGAGTTCTCCAATATCCTGCAGCGCAATGTAGGCACGCAATCGGCCTCAGGCCACTGAAGCAGGAGTCGCCACATGCCAGCCGTTGCCAGCCGGGGTCGGGGTCGCCGCACCATCAACGAGATCAACATGGTGCCGTTCATCGACGTGATGCTGGTGCTGCTGATCATCTTCATGGTCACCGCACCCTTGATTGCTCCCAGCGTGATTGACCTTCCCAGCATTGGTAAAGCCGCCAAGCAGCCCGACTTGGTGATCCAGATCATCATCGGCAAAGACGAGCAGTTGCAACTCAAGGCCAAAGAAAAAGCCACACCCGTCACCTTGAAACAGCTCGGCCTGGCCGTCAAACAGGCACAGTCCGGAATGCCCAACACGGCGGTGGTGATCAGTGCTGACAAAAACGTCAAATACGAAGCCGTGGTGAAAGTCATGGACAAGCTGCAGCGCGAGGGCGTGGCGCGCGTGGGCCTGTCGGTGCAACTGGCCAATTGACCGATTGCCATGAGCACGACTGCGGACCGACTTGAATTTGCGCCTCCTGCCACGCCGGGCCTGATCCGGGCGCTGCTGCTGGCGGTTTTGGCGCACGCGCTGCTGCTGACGGGCCTGACCTGGAGCATTCAATGGAAGCAAGATGTGCAAACCGCCAGTTTTGAGGCCGAGCTATGGTCGGCCCTGCCGGTAGAGGCTGCCCCTCCTTTGTCAGCAGAGCCGGCCGTGGCGCTGGAGCCGCCAGTCACCGTGCCCGAACCGGCACCGCCCGAGCCGACACCCGCACTACCTGCCCCAGAACCCGTACCGCCGCCCAAGCTGCCCGAGGTGGACATTGCCATGCAGCGGGAAAAGCTGCGTTTGCAAAAGCAGGAAGAACAGCGACTGGAAGCGCTGCAGCTTGAAAAACTGAAGCAAGAGAAGAAATTGAAAATCAAGCAGGAGAAGGAGCAGCTGAAACAGGAAAAGCTGGTGCAAGACAAGCTCCGGCAAGAAAAACTTCAACAAGAAAAGCAGAAGCAAGCGCAGGCTGACAAGACCCGCCAAGAGGCACTTGAGAGCAAACAGGCCGCCCAAGAGGCCAGACAACTCGAAGCCCAGCGCGAAAAAAACCTCGCCCGCATGGCCGACCTGGCCGGCCTGGCCGGTGGCAGCGGCGCACCTGGCAGCAGCGGCAGTGCGCGCAAATCAGCAGGTCCCTCCGCGGGTTACGCCGGGCGCATCCGTGCCCGTATCAAGCCCAACATTGTTTTCACTGACGACATCAGCGGCAACCCGACCGCCGAGGTTGAAGTGCGCACCTCGCCCGACGGCACCATCGTCGGGCGCAAACTGCTCAAATCCAGCGGTGTGCCCAGTTGGGACGAGTCCGTGCTCAAGGCCATCGACAAGACCGAAGTGCTGCCGCGTGATGTTGATGGCACCATGCCAACCTCATTGTTGCTGGTGTTTCGCCCCAAGGACTGAACTATTTTTAGTATAGCTTTCAGCGCAATAGGGATAAGGGCTAGAGCTTAATTTGTTATATATATCCAGCCAGATTCAACAGCGCTAGTTCCACCAGCGCAGGAATCTGTTGTAGCCCTCAGCATGGGCTGAGGTCTGGCGTAAGATCAGTCATCGGTCAATGGCAAAAGCACAGCATGGCAGTACGACAATGTTTTACAACCCGGCAGATTGATTCTGGTTTTTTGAACAGCATTTGATGAGAGTAAGCACGCTATGGTTGATGGGCACCGCGCTTGGGCTGGTTCTTGCAGCAGGCAGCATTGTGGTGGTGCATCGGGATTGGCTTGACTCTACGCCGCCCCTGCCCGCTTCCATACCCGCTGCGCTGGCCGGCGATGCAGCCGAGCCACTGACACCCATTCCGCTGGCCGTTGCGCTTGACCCGCGCAAAGTCGCGCTGGGTGAGCGCTTGTTTCACGAAGGTCGGCTCTCAGCCAATGGTGAGGTGTCGTGCGCCCACTGCCACAGCTTGAACACCGCCGGGGTGGACCGGCTGCCCCACGCGCGCGGCGTGGATGGCAAGGAAGGCGACATCAATGTGCCCACCGTGTTCAACAGCGGTTTCAACTTTCGCCAGTTCTGGGACGGCCGCGCGGATTCCCTTGAAGACCAGGTCAACGGCCCGCTGCAAAACCCGGTTGAGATGGCCAACACCTGGCCGCAGGCGATTGCCATGCTGCAGCAAGATGCCGACTATCAAAGCGAATTTGCCGCCCTGTACGCCGATGGCATCAACCCGAATAACGTGCGCGATGCGATCGCCATCTACGAGCGCTCGCTGACCACGCCCAACGCCCGCTTCGATCAGTATTTGCGTGGCAATCCCAATGCCTTGAGCGGCACCGAGCTGGCCGGCTATCGGCTGTTCAAACAAATTGGCTGCACCAGCTGCCACCAGGGGGTCAATGTCGGCGGCAACATGTACCAAAAGCTCGGCATCATGGAAGACTACTACGGTACGCCTGGCTCTGCCGACCAGGCCTTGGGCCGCTTCAGCCAGACCCACCGCGAGGAAGACCGTTATGTTTTCAAGGTGCCCTCGTTGCGCAATGTGGCGCTGACTGCACCGTACCTGCACGACGCCTCGGCGGCAAGTCTCGAAGACGTGGTGCGCATCATGGGGCGCTACCAGCTGGGCCGGCAACTCGACGCCACCGAGATCAGCCTCATCGTGGCGTTTCTGCAAACCCTGACGGGCGAGTACCAGGGCAAAGTGCTGCAATGAGATTTTTCTGGAAAATCCCCACGCGCATCGTCAACCATGCCGATTACTACCGAATGGGCGGCGTACTGGGGGTGGCGATGTTGCTGGTGCTGCTGTTTGCACTGACGCAGCCAATCAATCTGCGCCGTCACAACGCGCTGCTGAACCATTTGAGCCAGCTGCAAAGCGATGAAAGCCGCCTGGGCGAGGCGGTGCTGCAACTCAATTACAACCTGTCCAACAATTACGACCCGGCCAACGCCCTGATCGGGCAAATGCTGGCCACCCTGCGTGAAGTGCGCACAGGCGATGCCGGCGCTGACTTGCAGCAGGACGCCGATTTTCAGCAGCAACTGCAATTGTTGACGCAGCGCCTGACCCACAAGCAGGACTTGCTGGAGCAATTCAAGTCACGCAACGCCGTGCTGAAAAACTCCTTGCTGTATTTGCCTCTGGCGCGCGATGAGCTGACCGGCGAGCTGATGCCGCTATCTGCTGAACATAAGCTGACCCATGCCCTGGTCGAGGGCCTGCTGCTCAACCGTGTCAAAGGCGGATTGCTGGAGCGTGGCGATGTCAGTGGCATTGCGCTGGCTTTGCGGGCAGAGGCTACCAACCTGCCTGCTGCGACGCGCGAAAAAATTGCCACCCTGGTGCGTCATGTGCAACAGATCGACCAATACGAGCGCGCCATGCCCGAGTTGGTGCGCCAGCTCACCAGTCCGCCAGGAAACTCCGCGCTGGCGCAAAGTTATGGACGCCATTTCGACCATCAGCAGCGGCGCGCCGCGCTGTATCGGCTGTTGCTATTGCTTGCCACGCTGGCCTTGCTGGGGTATGCGGCGCGTACCTTTATCCGCCTGCGCGAGCAGGCCAGCCACCTGCAACTGGCCGCCAGTGTGTTTGCCAGCGCCTCTGAGGGCATCACCATCACCGACACGCAGGGCACCATCCTGAATGTCAACGCGGCGTTTACCCGGCTCACCGGCTACAGCCGCGAAGAGGTCATTGGCAAAAATCCACGCCTGCTTAACTCCGGGCATCAAAGCCCTGAGTTTTACCAAAACATGTGGCAATCGATCGCCAACACTGGCATCTGGCAAGGCGAAATCTGGAACAGGCGCAAAAACGGCGAGGTTTTTCCCGAGTGGCTGACCATCACGGCGGCCACCACCCATCGCGGTGCCAACAAGCCGAGCACGCACTACGTTGCCACCTTCAGTGATCTGTCGCAACGCAAAAAGGACGAGGCCGAAATCTATCAGCTGGCGTTTTATGACCCGCTGACCGCCTTGCCCAATCGCCGGCTGCTGATGGACCGGCTGCGCCAGGTGCTGGCATCACGCAGCATCAGTACCGGCCAGGTCGCGCTGCTGTTCATTGACCTTGACAACTTCAAGAGCCTCAATGACATCAAGGGCAACGATGCCGGCGACCTGCTGTTGACCGAAGTAGCCAAGCGTCTGCTGGTGAATGCGCGCGAGGGTGATACCGTGGCGCGACTGGGCCGCGACGAATTCGTTGTGTTGCTGCAAGGCCTGAAGACCGATATCGGCACCGAGCAGGTGGCTGCGCAGGTCAAGGCGGTGGCAGAAAAAATCCGCGTCAGCCTGGGCGCTTCGTATTGGCTGAAAACATTTGAGTACAGCTGCACTTGTAGCGTTGGCATCAGTCTGGCGGGTCTCCAGGGCAGCGCCGAACAAATGCTGCAGCACGCCAACACCGCGATGGCTGAAGCCAAAGCCGCCGGGCGCGACACGCTGCGGTTTTTTGACCCCAGCATGCAATCCGCGCTGGAGGCGCGCGCCGCGCTGGAAGCCGACATGCGCCAGGCCATCGCCCAGCAGCAGTTCGAGTTGTTCTATCAGATTCAGGTCGATGCCGACGGTAGGGCTCTGGGTGCCGAGGCGTTGCTGCGCTGGCATCACCCGATGCGGGGCATGGTGTCGCCCGCCTCGTTCATCCCATTGGCCGAAGAAACCGGACTGATACTTCCGCTGGGGCAATGGATTCTGGAAACTGCGTGCGCCCAGCTCATGGCCTGGCAGGCCAAGCCCGCAACCCGTGAGCTGGTGCTGGCAGTCAACATCAGCGCGCGCCAGTTGAGTGCGGACGGTTTTGTCGATCAGGTGGCCACGGTGCTGCGCAGCAGTGGTATTGCAGCGTCGCGCCTGAAACTGGAGATCACCGAGAGCATGCTGCTCTCAGGCATCGAGAAAGTCATTCACACCATGCAACAAATCAAGGCGCTGGGTGTGGGCTTCTCGCTGGATGATTTCGGCACCGGCTATTCGTCGCTGCAATACCTGCGCCGCTTGCCGCTCGACCAGGTCAAGATTGACCAGGCATTTGTGCGCGACATTGTTCTGCAAGCCCGTGACCAGGCGATTGTTGGCACCATTGTTGCCATGGCCAACAGCCTGGATCTGAGCGTGATTGCCGAAGGTGTTGAAACCAGCGCACAGCGCGATCTGCTAGCTGGCCGTGGCTGCCGGCAGTTTCAGGGCTATCTTTACAGCAAACCGGTGCCGGTGGCAGATTTTGAAGCGCTGCTGCTGCTGCCAGCTTGAATGGCGGGCGCTGCGGGCGTGAGAAAATCGCCGGTTCATTCAAAATCATTCTTACAACAGGATATGCATCATGGAAGCAGAACGTATCAACGCGATTGGCAACTTGCTCGCCGATTTAAGCGCGCGGGCCCTCGATTTACGGGGGTATCTTTGACTTCGATGCCAAATTTGAGCGTCTGAGAACCGTCAACGCGTCGCTTGAAGACCCCACCGTCTGGAACGACCCCAAGCGCGCCCAAGAACTGGGCAAAGAAAAAAAGATGCTCGACGGGGTGGTGGTCACTCTCACCGACCTGCAAAGCCATCTATCGGACAACACCGAGTTGTTCGAGATGAGCCGTGACGACAACGACGAAGCCGGCCTGATCACCATCGAAGAAGATGCTAACCGGCTGGAAGGCATCGTCAAGGGGCTCGAATTCCGTCGCATGTTCAACAACCCGGCCGACCCGCTGAACTGTTTTGTCGATATTCAAGCCGGTGCCGGTGGCACCGAAGCCTGCGACTGGGCCAGCATGCTGCTGCGCCAGTACTTGCGCTACTGCGAGCGCAAGGGTTTCAAAACCGAGATCGAGGACGAAACCGCCGGCGACACCGCTGGCATCAAGGGGGCCTCTTTCAAGGTCGAAGGCGAATACGCCTTTGGCCTGCTGCGCACCGAAACCGGTGTCCACCGGCTGGTGCGCAAAAGCCCGTTTGACTCATCGGGCGGGCGCCACACCTCGTTTGCGTCGGTGTTTGTCTATCCTGAAATTGACGACTCGATCGAGATCGACATCAACCCCAGCGACGTGCGCGTGGATACCTTTCGTGCCAGCGGTGCCGGTGGCCAGCACATCAACAAGACCGATTCGGCGGTGCGCCTGACGCACTTGCCCACTGGCATCGTGGTGCAATGCCAGGACGGCCGCAGCCAGCACAGCAACCGAGATGTCGCCTGGAAGCGCCTGCGCTCGCGCCTGTATGACTTTGAGCTGCGCAAGCAGCAGGAAGCCCAGCAAAAGCTCGAAGACACCAAGACCGACGTGGGCTGGGGGCATCAGATTCGCTCTTACGTGCTGGACAACAGCCGCATCAAGGACTTGCGCACCAATTACGAGACCTCGGCCACGCAGAAGGTGCTCGACGGCGATCTGGATGCCTTCATTGAAGCCTCGTTGAAGCAAGGCGTGTGATGCAAGTTGCTATGTTTGACAGAGCTACTAGCGCAGATAGTAAAAGGGCTAGAGCCGTTTCTGCCATTATTTTTGACATGGATGGCACGATCGTTGACTCGATGCCTGCGCACACGCAGAGTTGGCTCGACTTTGTGCAGCAGCAGGGGCTCAACATTGATGTGCCCGACCTGATGCGCCGCACCACCGGGCGTACCGGGGCCGAATGCATGCGCGAGCTGTTTGGGCGAGATATGTCCGACGACGAAGCCTGGGGCTACCTCGCGCAAAAGGAACAGGCTTACCGTGACCTGTTTGGCCCGGTATTTGCCGAGGTGGCGGGTTTTCGGCAGTTTGCACGGCTAACACTGGCGCGCGGACTCAAAGTAGGTGTTGGCACGGCGGGCGACCGGCACAACATCGCCTTCGCCATGGGTCATCTGCAAATGGCAACGCCACCGCACGCCATCGTTGGCGGCGACGAGGGACTGCCTGGCAAGCCGGAACCAGCGATCTTTCTCGAAGTCGCGCGGCGCATGGCGGTGCGCCCTGAGCATTGCATTGTTTTTGAAGATGCCCCGCTGGGCATCGAAGCGGCGCGACGCGCTGGCATGCAGGCGGTGGCCATTTGCACCAGCCACACGTCAGCGCAGTTGGCCGGGCCGCATGTGTTGGCTAGCGCCAACAATTACCTTGAATTACTCGAAGCAAAATTTCTGGAGACACTCAATGTTGCAACTGCTTGACTCACACGGTGGCGCTGGTGTGGTACACCGCGCCGACTACACCGCTCCGGCGTTCTGGATCGACGCGGTGGACCTCACCTTTGACCTTGACCCGGCCAAAACCCGGGTGCTCAACAAGATGACGCTGCGCCGTAACCCGCAGGTGCCGGCGCAGGCGCTGCGACTGGATGGCGACGAGCTGAACCTGGCACGTGTGCTGGTCAATGGCGCTGGCTGCTCGTTCAAAATGGACGGCCAGCAACTGGTGCTGGAAAACCTGCCGCCCGAAGGAAGCTTTGAGCTGGAAATCTTCACCACCTGCGCACCCGTCAAGAACACCAAACTGATGGGCTTGTACGTCAGCAACGACTCGTTCTTTACCCAATGCGAGGCCGAGGGCTTTCGGCGCATCACCTATTTTCTTGACCGGCCCGATGTGATGAGCAGCTTTACCGTGACGCTGCGCGCCGACAAGGAGCGTTATCCGGTGCTGCTGTCCAACGGCAATTTGACGGCCAGCGGCCCACTTGAAGGCGTGGGCAACGAGGGCCGCCACTTTGCCACCTGGGTCGATCCGCACAAAAAGCCGTGCTACCTGTTTGCCCTGGTGGCGGGCAAGCTGGCCTGCCGCGAGCAGCGCATCACGGCGCGCAATGGTCGCGATCATTTGCTGCAAATTTATGTGCGCCCGGGCGACATGGACAAAACCGAGCACGCGATGCAGTCGCTGATCAAGTCGGTGGTCTGGGACGAGGCCCGTTTTGGCCTGCCGCTGGATCTGGATCGCTTCATGATTGTGGCCACCAGCGACTTCAACATGGGGGCCATGGAAAACAAGGGTCTGAACATCTTCAACACCAAATATGTGCTGGCGAACCAGGCCACCGCCACCGATGTGGACTTTGCCAATATTGAGAGCGTCGTCGGGCACGAGTATTTTCACAACTGGACCGGCAACCGCATCACTTGCCGCGACTGGTTTCAGCTGTCACTCAAAGAAGGCCTGACAGTGTTTCGCGACCAGGAATTCAGCATGGACCTGTGCGCCGAGGCATCGGCCCGCGCGGTCAAGCGCATTGAAGACGTGCGCGTGCTGCGCACCGCCCAGTTCCCGGAAGATGCCGGCCCGATGGCGCACCCGGTGCGGCCCGACAGCTACATCGAGATCAACAACTTCTACACCGTCACCATCTACGAAAAAGGGGCCGAGGTGGTGCGCATGATGCAAACATTGGCTACCGAAGGGGCCTCCGATCCCTTGGGGCGCGCCGGCTTTGCCAAGGGCATGACGCTCTACTTTGCCCGCCACGACGGCCAGGCGGTCACCTGCGATGACTTTGCCCAGGCGATTGCCGATGCCAACCCGAACTCGGCGCTGGCCCGGCTGCTGCCGCAGTTCAAGCGCTGGTACAGCCAAGCCGGCACGCCGCATGTCCAGGTCAGCAGTGCGTACGACGCGCAGGCCCACACCTGTACCCTGACGTTTGCGCAAAGCTGTGCGGCCACG
Organism: Rhodoferax sp.; assembly: GCA_020048295.1. Next base: position 3,346 of record JAIFMT010000124.1, on the reverse strand, counting down.
CCGGGGCAGAGCGACAAACAGCCGTTTGTCATCCCGATCAGCCTGGGGCTGGTGGGGGTCAGTGGCACGGCGCTGCCGCTGCAGATCCAGGGCGAAGCGGCCAGCGTTGGCAACAGCCACCTGTTTGTCATGACGCAGGCGAGCGAGTCCCTCACCTTTGAGAACGTCACCGAAGAACCGGTGCCCTCGGTGCTACGCGGCTTTAGCGCACCGGTGATTCTGGACCTGGCCTACACCGATGCACAGTTGCTGACGCTGCTCAGCGCCGACCCCGACCCGTTCAACCGCTGGGAAGCCGGGCAACGGCTGGCCTTGCGCTCTGCTATAGCGTCAATAGCTGATAGCGCAGATGGGGAAAGGGCTAGACCCTTAAATGATGCTTATATTGCAGCCATGCGCTCGGTGCTGCGCCACGCGCAGCTCGATGCCGCTTTCAAAGACCTGGTGCTGACACTGCCGTCCGAGAGCTACATCGCCGAGCAACTCGACTGCGCTGACCCGCAACGCATCCACGCCGTGCGCGAGGCCATGCGGGAACAGTTGGCCAGCGCGCTGGCCCCTGACTGGCAATGGGCTTTTGACACCCACTGTGACAACGGCAGCTACCAGAGCGACACCTTGTCCAGCGGCCGGCGCGCCCTGGCCGGCCTGGCGCTGAGCTATTTGTGTCTGGCAGCGCGCCAATCGGGTGACACGGTCTGGCCGGGCAAGGCGTATCAGCGCTTCAAGGACGCTGACAACATGACCGACCGCTTCAACGCGCTTGCCAGTCTGGTGCACAGCGGTCATGAACTGGCCAAACCCGCCCTGGCGCGCTTTCACAGCCTGTTCAAAAACGACGAACTGGTGCTTGACAAGTGGTTTGCCCTGCAAGCCGGTTGCAACGACCGCGGTGGCCAGGTGTTGCCAACGGTGCGCCAATTGATGAAGCATCCCGACTTCAACCTGCGTAACCCGAACCGGGCACGCAGTCTGATCTTCAGCTATTGCAGCGCCAACCCGGGCGCTTTTCACCGCACCGATGCGGCTGGCTATGTTTTCTGGAGCGAGCAGGTGCTCGAACTCGATGCCATCAACCCACAGGTGGCAGCGCGGCTGACGCGGGCGCTGGACCGCTGGAAAAAGCTCGCCGAACCCTATCGCAACGCGGCGCATGAGGCGCTGATACGCGTGGCCGCCAAAGCCGACCTGAGCAACGATGTGCGCGAGGTGGTCAACCGCGCGCTGGCCGATTGACCCCTTGACCTGGACTGAATAACAACCCCTGGAGACCCACATGAAACGAAGTTCACTGACCCGCTACCTGGTTGAACAGCAACGCCTGGTAGGGCACATCACCCCCGAGCTGCGGCTGATGCTCGAAGTGGTGGCACGCGCCTGCAAACGCATCAGCCAGGCCGTCAACAAAGGCGCGCTGGGCGACGTGATGGGCAGCGCCGATAGCGAAAACGTGCAAGGTGAAGTGCAAAAGAAGCTCGACATCATTGCCAACGAAGTGCTGATCGAAGCCAACGAATGGGGCGGCCACCTGGCGGCGATGGCCAGCGAGGAAATGGAGGGCATCCACGTGGTGCCCAACCGCTACCCGCAAGGCGAATACCTGTTGCTGTTTGACCCGCTCGACGGCTCCAGCAACATCGACGTGAATGTCAGCATCGGCACCATCTTCAGCGTGCTGGTCAAGCCCGAAGGCGCGGGCGTGTCAGAGCAGGATTTTCTGCAAAAGGGCACCAAGCAGGCTGCCGCCGGGTACTGCGTCTATGGGCCGCAGACCACCTTGGTGCTGACGGTGGGCGACGGCGTGGCGGTGTTCACGCTGGACCGCGAGCAGGGCTCGTTTGTGCTGACTCAGGAACACCTCAAAATCCCCGAAGACACCAAGGAATTTGCCGTCAACATGAGCAACCAGCGCCATTGGGCCGCACCGGTGACGCGCTATATTGACGAATGCATGGCCGGCAAGGACGGCCCGCGTGGCAAGGATTTCAACATGCGCTGGGTCGGCAGCATGGTGGCCGACGTGCACCGCATCCTGACGCGCGGCGGCATTTTTCTGTACCCGTGGGACAAGCGCGAGCCAGAAAAACCGGGCAAGCTGCGTCTGATGTACGAAGCCAACCCAATGAGCTGGCTGGTCGAGCAGGCCGGTGGGGTTGCCACCGATGGCCAACAGCGCATCATGGACATCGAGCCGACCCAACTGCACGCGCGTGTGAGTGTCTTCATGGGCTCGAAAAATGAAGTGGACCGCGTCACCCAGTACCACCGCGAGGCGGCCACCCCCCAGACCTGAGCGTCCAGCACCTCAGCCTGAGGGTCGCTGACTAGAACTTGAACACGCTGACGCTTTGCGTCAGCGACTGCGCCTGCTCTTGCAGGGTTTGCGAGGCGCTGGCGGCTTGCTGGGCTGTGGCCTCGTTTTGCCGCGCCATGTCGTCCAGCACCCGGATTGCATCGTTCACCTGGGCCATGCCACTGGACTGCGCTTGCGCTGACTGACTGATCTGGGTCACGGTACTGCTGACCTGATTGACCGAAGTGACGATGTCGTCCATGGTGCTCAGCGCATTTTTCACCTGGTTGGAGCCAGCCTCGACCTTGCTAACCGAGGTTTCGATCAGGCCCTTGATCTCGCGTGCTGCCTGGGCGCTGCGCCCGGCCAGGCTGCGCACCTCGCTGGCCACCACAGCAAAGCCCCGACCCTGCTCACCCGCCCGCGCCGCCTCTACCGCCGCGTTGAGCGCCAAAATCCGTCAATCACGCCGATGATGTCGGCGATTTTTTGGGAACTCTGGTTGATTTCTTCCATGGTGCTGACCACCTGCCCCACCACCTGGCCGCCGCGTCGGGCCACCTCGGCCGCCTGCAGCGACATGGCCGAGGCCTGAGTGGCGGCCTGGGTGGACTGCGCAACACTGTGGGTCAGTTCGCCCATCCTTTGTGCGGTGTCGCGCAACTGAATGACGGTCTGGTCGGTGCGGTCGCTCAGGTCCTGGTTGTCGCGGGCGATTTCGAGCGATACGGCAGAGACATTGTGCGAAGCCTGCCCGATCGAGTGCAAGGTGGACTGCAAGGTGCTGGTTACGCGTTGCAATGAGTCAAGCAGACTGCCTGTTTCAGCCTGGGGAATGCGCACGGACAGTTCGCCGTCGGCAATGTGCGCCAGAATATCGCTGGCCAGGGAAGGGTCACCGCCCAGCACATGCAATGCGGTGCGCCGGATCCAGACGGTGAAAGCCAGGCACGCCAGCACGCAAATCACGGTCAATATGGCTGCCCCCCAGCCTCCCATCGTCAGGTAGCCGGCAATGGTGTCGGCTTTGGCGGTCACGGCTTCGCGCTGAAT
>JAIFMT010000043.1 GCA_020048295.1 Rhodoferax sp. | reverse complement strand
AGCTCGTCGTGCACTTCGCGCGCAATGTGGCGCTTTTCTTTTTCCAGCCGCGCTTCATTGAGTGCCACCAGGCGGCGCAGTTGCTGGCGCGACTGCGTCAGGTGGCGGTTGAGTTCAAGCATGACCGCTTCAGCGCGCTTGCGCTCGCTGAGGTCAAAGTGGGTGCCAATGTAGTGGCTCACCGCACCATCAATGCCGCTGACGGCGGTGATGGTCAGCCATTTCGGGTAAATGCTGCCGTCCTTATGGCGGTCCCAGACTTCACCCTGCCAGCTGCCCTCGCGGCGCACGGTGTCCCACAACTGGCGATAAAAATCCGGGCCGTGCTGCCCGGATTGCAGCAACCGCGGGGTTTGCCCAATGGCATCAGCTGCGGTGTAGCCGGTGACCTGGGTAAAGGCCCGGTTGACGCGCAGGATCACCGCGTGGGCATCGGTGATCATCATGGCCTCCTGCGACTCAAACGCCGCTGCCGCAAGGCGTAATTCTTCTTCAGCCTGGCGGCGCTCGGTGATGTCGCGGGCAACGATGCAGCAGCCCGCAAATTTGCCGAACTCATCGTATTGAAAACGAGCATTGTTTTCACGCCACACGTAGTGACCCAGCCGATGCCTGGCGCGGTACGAATACAGCAGTTCGCTGGCTTTGGATTCAATGGCGCACTCAATGCGTTGCACGATGGCATCGCGTTCTTGCGGATGAATCAGTGAGAAGACTCTTTCTGGTGTGCTTCCAAGTTCTTCTGGCTGGCTGTAGCCGAGTTGGCGCAAATAGGCTGATGAAACATATTGAACCTGCCGGTCCGCCCCCACCATCAAAATGCCGTCAGACGTGTTGTCAGCCACCAGCCTGAATTTGTGTTCGCTGGCTTCTTTGGCGGCCTGCTCCATTCGTTTGCGTTGGGTGATTTCGGTATGGGTGACAACGACCGCCTGGTTGTCCATATTCAGCGGTGTCACGGCCAGAGAAAACCAGTACTGCTGGGTTGGCGTGTGGCAGGGGTATTCCAGGTAAAAGCTCGGCGCGCTGCCTTGCATCACCCGCAGGATGCCGTCACACGCCAGCGCGGCACTGCCCTCCGTGTCGCCGTTGCAAGCCGCGTGGCAAACGTCGAGATAGTTGCTGCCAATGGTGGTGTGGCTAGCGGACTCACCAGGCGTAGCGCTGTTGTTGAGCGCAAATTCACGCCAGCGTTGGTTGACGGCCACGATGTGTCCAGTGGGGTCGAGCACCGCAATTTGTGACGGTACAGAGTCCAGAATGGCATCACGAAACTGCTTGTTTGCCAGCAGCTGGGCCAGCGCTTGTTTGCGCTCGGTGATGTCGCGGACGGCCGCATACAGGCGGCCATCGGCCAGCATGGTGGCATTGAGCTCAACACAGACGGTGCTGCCATCGCTGCGCTTGAGGCATGGCTCATAGCGCAAGTGGCCGGTGTCGAGCAGTTCTTTGAGGAGACGCTGCGTTTGCGGCAGGTCTTCAGCGGTCGTGATGTCGAAAATACCCATCCCCAACAGTTGGTCACGGCTGAAACCCAGCAACTGCGTGGCCATGGCGTTGACGTACTGGTAGCGCCCGCTGGCATCGGTGATGAAGACGGCATCCGAGGCGCCATCCAGAATCGCTTTGGTATCGGCTTCGCTGCGGATCAAACGCTCTTCAACACTTTTGCGTGACGTGATGTCGCTGAGCACGATGGTCGCCGGTGGCGGCAATGGCTTGCAACTTGATCCAAACCGGCTGGCCGTCGGGCTGGTGACGCATGCGCAGCTCGCAGGATTGGGCGCTACCGCTGGCCAGCACCTGCTGGCACAGCAGGTAATAGCGGTCGGCATCGGGCGTCACGATGAAACCGGGCAGCGCCTTGCCGATCAGCCGGGCACGGGGCACACCCAGCAACGCCGCCGTGGTGAGGTTGGCCTGCAGGATCAGCGCCTTGTCGCTGACGGTGACATAGCCCACTGGGGCCAGGTCGTAAAAGTCGAAATAACGCGCCTGTGCGGTGTCAAGCGCGGCCTGGGTGCGGCGCAACTCGTCGTTTTGCATCTCCAGCTCGATCTGGTGCACCTGTAGCTCGTGCAGCAGGTCGGCTTGAGCCTGCGGTGCCAAAGCGGCAAACGCCGCTACCGTATGCGGTGCTGTGCGGTTTGCCAGCCTGTGCTCTGCCCGTTGACGCAGCAGCTGTTGATCCGACACATTGGGGTTTGACATGGGTTTCAGTTTACCCTGCGCCTGGGCTACCCTGGCTGTGGCGCTGCGGCATGTGTCGCAGAAAATAATGATGAAATAGGACTGTAGCCCTTGTGGAATATGCGCAGATAGCTATCTAATAAATAGCATTAGCTTTATGTCACGGCAGTCGCGAAGGCATCTTCAAGTTCGGCACGGTCTTCGGCACTCAGCCCGAGCTGCCTGGCCCTGGCCTCCCAGTGGGTCAGCACGCTCAACATGGCATCACCTATTTGCCTGGCCTGCGCATCCGTGACGCGGTAAAAGGCTGCGGTTTTCAGCACGGCGGGCCTCGACCAGTTCGCGGCGCTTCATCAACACCTGGCCCCAACGGTCTGGGCAACTGTCCAGAAAAACGCCAAAGTTGGAGTCCTTGGGATAGAAGTCGCCGGCTGAAAGGGACAAGTCAGGGTCCAGCTGGAATGCCCGGGAATGGGCGAGCCAGGTCGGGTCGTAGGTAAAGCGCACCGAATCCATACCGCTGCGCGCCAGAGTGCCGATGCGCGTGAGGGGGCCAAAGGCGGGGTCATCCAGCCACACGGCCAGTGCTTGCGGCGGCGCGGTAGCCAAAGGCTTGGACGCACGGCTCACGCTGCATCCCGGGGCTGGCGAGCCACCCGCTTGCGACGCGGCAGTTTGACATCTTGCAGGCGGCGGCCGACCACATCGTCAGCGGCAAGCAGGCTCAGGTCTTGCTCTAACCCCAACACGCGCAGCACCTGCAGATAGCTGCCCATGGTGACGGCCGCGTTACCGGCCTCCACCTTGGTCAGGGTGGGGCGCGAGAGATCGGCCCGGGCACAGACGGTTTCGGCTGAAAAGCCCCGGCGCAGCCGGGCATCACGCAGGCGCTCGCCCAAGCCCGTCAAAAGCAGGGTCTGCGCGGGGTAGAGAACGGGGGCTTTGGCCGGCATAATGAAAACTATTTTATTCAAAATACTTATATTTTGTCAATAACGATTTCTGTTGTTAGTAAGCGCCCCGAAAGTTGAAAGGGCCGCGTCATTGCGAGCCCCTCGTCGCCGGCCCCAGTCCAGACACCAGCCGCGGCCATTTGCCCTGGTTTTGGCTGGCCGCCGTGGGCGTTTCAGCCCAGCAAGTCGTGCGGCATGGCGTAGCGCATCAGTTCGGCCATGCTGGTCAGCTTGAGTTTCGCCAGCAGTCGCGCCTTGTGGGTGCTGACGGTTTTGTTGCTAATGGCCAGTTGCGCTGCGATGGCATTGACGCCCTGGCCAGTGGTCAACAGACGAAACACCTGCAGTTCGCGGTCCGACAACAAGGCGTGAGGCGGGCGCGGAGACGTGGTCAGGGCATCAAATGCCATTTTTCAGCAATGCCCGGATCCATGTAGTTGCCGTGCACTGCCACTTTGCGCACTGCGGCCAGCAACACATCGGGCTCGCAGTCTTTGGTGATGTAGCCGCTGGCCCCGGCCCTGAGCATGAAGATGAAGCCGGACAGCCTCTTGCCAATCAGCTTGTTGCGGGGCACACCCAGCAACGTCGCCGTGGTGAGGTTGGCCTGCAGGATCAGCGCCTTGTCGCTGACCGTCACATAGCCCACCGGAGCCAGGTCGTAAAACTCGAAATAGCTCGCCTGGGCCGTGAATCGGGACTCAAAACGCTGGGTTGCAAGCGGGCAGTGCAGTCGCGTGCGTCACGGCTCATGGGCCCCTGGAGCGCTGGCACGCAAACTCATTGGCCAAAAGTTCAAGGCTTCAAAGCCCGCCAACGGCAGCGGCCGGCTGAACAGATACCCCTGATAGTCGTGGCAGCCTGCTTTGGCCAGAAAAGCCCGCTGCGCCGCTGTTTCAACGCCTTCGGCAATCACCTTCAGCCGCAAACTGCGGGCCAGATCAATGATCGTCTTGACGATCGCGGCATCGTCCGGATTGGTAGCCACCTCATTGACAAAAGACTTGTCTATCTTTAACTGGTTGAGCGGCAGTCGGCTCAGGTAGGCCAGTGACGAGTAGCCGGTGCCAAAATCATCGAGCGAAAAGCCAATACCCTGCGCTTTGAGTTGATCCATCTTTTCGATGATGTCGGTCACGTCGCCCACCAGCATGCTCTCGGTCAGCTCCAGTTTCAGGCAAGCCGGGTTGGCCCCGGTGCGCTGCACCACATCCATCACCTGTTGCACAAAGCCTGCTTGCGCAAATTGCAAGGGACTGACGTTCACCGCCAGGGTCAGTTGGGCCATCTCGGGGGTGCGGCCCCATCTTTCTAACTGCGTGCAGGTGGTCTCCAGCACCCACAGGCCCAGCGGCAAAATGAGCCCGGTCTCCTCAGCCAGTGGGATGAAGTCGAGCGGTGGCACCATGCCGCGCTCGGGGTGCTGCCAACGCACCAACACTTCAGCGCCTGTGACGCGGCCCAAACCATCCACCTGCGCCTGGTAATGCAGCACAAACTGCTGGTCGAGCAAGGCGTGACGCAGGTCTCGTACCAACGCCACACGTTTGATGACGGCCGCTTCCATGCTGGGGTCAAAAAAGCGCAAGGCGTTGCGGCCCGCATCTTTGGCACGGTACATGGCCATGTCAGCCTGCTTCAGCAATACGTCCATGCTGGCATGCATTCCCAGGAACAGCGTGGCACCGATGCTGGCGCTGCTGCTGTGCGACACCTCGCCGAGTTGGTGCGCCTGGCTGAGTGTTTCCAGAATCTTTCCAGCCACCCTTTCTGTTTTGCCAGCGGCTTCGGCTTCGCTGCTGCCCAAGCCCACCAAAATCACCGCAAACTCATCACCGCCCACACGGGCCACCGTATCGCACTCGCGCACACAACTGACCAGCCGCGTGGCCACTTGCCTGAGCAGCAAGTCGCCAATATCGTGACCCAGGGTGTCGTTGATGGTCTTGAAATAGTCCAGATCGATGAACAACAAAGCACCATAGAGTCCGCTGCGATGGCTGGCGGTAATCGCTTGCTTGAGCCGGTCTGCCAGCAGGGTGCGGTTGGGCAGGCCGGTGAGTTGGTCAAAAAAGGCCAGCTCGCGGATTCTCTCGGTGGCTCGTTTGCGTTCAGTGCTGTCATGATGCGTGCCAACGTAGTGGGTCACGACACCGTCATCCGCCTTGACCGCAGAAATCGTCAGCCATTTGGGATAAATCTCACCATTCTTGCGCCGGTCCCAGATTTCGCCTTGCCAACCGCCAGTGCGCTGGATGGTGCGCCACATGCTGCGATAAAACGTCTTGTCATGCCGACCTGATTGCAGTATGCGCGGGGTCTGGCCCACGATGTCCTCGGCCGCATAGCCAGTGGAGGCCACAAAGGCCCGATTCACCCGCAGCACCACGCCCTGGCGATTGGTAACCATCATTGGCTCATCTGACTCAAAGGCGGCAGCAGCAATGCGCAGTTGCTCCTGGGTCGCTTTGATATGGCTGATGTCGGTGTGTGAGATGACCAGTCCGTACTGGGCCTGCGGCCCCAGCGGCGTGACATTCATCAGGAACCAGCGTTGCCGGGTAGGCGCGTGACATGGGTATTCCAGCGCAAAGCTGGGCAGGCTGCCGTCCAGCACTTGCTGCATGCCTCGACGGGCCGCCAGGTCGCTGGCGCAGGTGGCCAGCGAACTATCGGTGCAGACCGAGAAATAATTGCTGCCTACCCCGGTGCCGGAGGGCGGCTGACCAGGCTCAGCGCTGTTGTCCTGGGCAAAATTCAGCCAGGCCTGATTCACCCGCAGAATCACACCATGCCGATTCGTCACCGCCACCGAAGAGACAACCGAGTCCAGAATCGAGACGCTGAAGGCTTCGCTGGCCTGAAGTGTCTCAAGTGCCAAGATGCGCTCGGTGATGTCGCGCAGGGCGCTGGCAAAAAACAAGCCTTCATCGGTTTCAATGCGGCTCAGGCTGACCTCCACATCGCATTCGCTGCCGTCTTTGCGCAGTGCCTTGACCCCCATGCCGGGCCCCATCCTGCGGGTGCTCGGCGTGGCGGCAAATGTTTCGCGCATGGTTGGATGATGCTTGCGGAAACCCATGGGCACCAGTTCTTCGATCGACTTGCCCAGCAGTTCTTCTATCGAGTAGCCCAGCAAACGCTGAACTTGCTGGTTTGCCATGGTGATGATGCCGTGTGCGTCGCTGATCAGCAGCGCATCGGGGGTGGCCTCAAAAAACGAGCGCAGTCGCGCGTCGCTGGC
>JAIFMT010000123.1 GCA_020048295.1 Rhodoferax sp. | reverse complement strand
AAAACCAAAGCGACTCGGGCGTGCATCAGGCGGCAACCCATGCACGCGTGGCGACACTGCGTCGCAGCGCGCCAAGTCTGACATCATTGACGGGAATCAAAGAAGATGGACCTCAAAGCGGCCATGGGCTAACATTTGCAAGGCAGCGCGTTGACCCCCGCAGCCGCCCCCTGTCAATCACATCTGCACAGCACTACCCAAGGAGCAAGCGGCTATGAAAACAACCTCGTTGGTGACAAATTTGCTGCGCGCTGGCGCCCTCGCGCTGAGCTTGTGCAGCGTGGCCAATGCGGCTGACCTGGCTGACATCCAGCGGCGCGGTGAATTGCGCCACCTGGGCATCCGTTACGCCAACTTTGTGACCGGCGCGGGTGATGGCTTCGATGTGGAACTGACGCGCGGTTTTGCCCAACACATCGGGGTGAAATATCGGCTGGTGTATTCGGACTTTTACAACGTCATGCGTTTGAGGTCAAAGGTGACCTGATCGCCACCGGATTTACCGTGTTGCCCTGGCGCCAGGCTGTGTTGCTGTATTCCGAACCCACGTTTCCGTCCCAGGTGCTGCTGGTGGCACCGGCCCAGGCCCGGCTGGCTCCCATCAAAGGCAGCAGTGACCTGAGCGCCGACATCCGGGAAACCAAAGCACTGATCGGCAAAAAAAGTCTGTTGGTGATGGAACGCACCTGCCTGGACCCGGCCAACTACGGGCTCAAGGGCCGCGGCATCGACCTCAAGGCCTACACCAAAAGCACCAATCTCAATGAAATGGTGCCTGCGCTGCTCAGCCAGGAGTCCGAGTTGACCCTGCTGGATGTGCCCGATGCCATCCTTGACCTGAAAAAATGGGCCGGGCAAATCAAGGTGATCGGCCCAATCTCCGAACACCAGGTGTTGGCGACGGCGTTCCCCAAAGATGCACCGCATTTGCGAGATGCCTTCAACACCTACCTGCGCCAGATCAAAGCTGATGGCAGCTACGACAAACTGGTTGACCGGTATTACCCGGGCATCCGGCGCTACTTTCCGGAGTTTTTCGCCAAACCTGGTTGAGCCGCCCGCGCATGTCACGACTCCACCGCCTGGTAGCGCATTGGCCGCTGGTCATTGCAATGGCGTTTGCCGCATTCACGATGGTGCTGATCCTGAGCCTGTACGGTGCCCAGTCGCGCCTGCGCTCTGCCACCGACTCCCGCCTGATTGCCGACAGCCAGCGGCGCGCGGCCGCCGTGGCGGATTTCATCGCCGAGCGCCGCCAGGCGGTGGTTGAACTGGCCGCCAGCCGCGAGATCGAAACCTATCTTGCCAACCAGGCACTGGGCATGTCGCCGCAGTACGGCCTGAACGTCTCGCTCGATGCGGTCGAACAGCTTTTCATCCAGCACATCAAGCAAAAAACCCTGCGCGGGTGGCCGGTGTACCAGCACATCGCCTTTTATGCCAACCCGGGCAAACCAGTTGTTGAGGCTGGAGAATCTGCAGCAACCGATGCCGAGCTGGCTGTGCTGCTCAAGATGCCTGAGCTTCAGATTGACCAGGCGCGCTGGCGCATCACCGCCAGTGCGCCGGTGGTCCAGCGCAATGCGGTGGTAGGCCAGGTGGTGACGATCAGTGATTTGCGGCTGCTGTCACGTCTGCTCATCACGGGCGATTTGCCGCAGGGCACAGAAAGCAAATACCGCGAATTTCTGATCACCGATGACGGGCTCGATATCCCGGGGGCCGACCAAGCCCCGTTCGTGTTTGGTGACGCAGCAGCGGCCTTTGCCCAGCTGCCACAAAACCAGGTTATGCATGCATCAAAGGCGTCCGAGGTCGCACAGTTCAGGCACCTGCTGGCCTTGCGCACCGCCATCCCCGACTCGCCGCTGTCCATGCTGACTCTGACACCTGAAATCGAGGCCTATGGCCAACTGGCGTCACCCACTTACGTGCTGCTGCTGTCGCTGTTTTTGGTGGCGCTGCTGCTGGCCGCCTTTGGTATTGACCGGATGCGCAAGCGCGTGGTGCAGATTGAAACCAAAAACGCTGAAGCGGCGCGCCACAGCACCGAGCTGGAACAACGCAATCAGGCCCTGTCTGACGAGGTTGCCAGGCGCCAGGCCGCCGAAAACGAAATCACCCAACTGGCGTTTTTTGACCACCTGACCGGCCTGCCCAACCGGCGGCTGCTGGTTGACCGCCTCACCCAGGCACTGGCCAGCCGGGTGCGCCATCCGCGTCAGGGGGCCCTGTTGTTCATTGACCTGGACCATTTCAAGACGCTCAACGACACGCTGGGGCACAGCATGGGCGATCTGCTGCTGCAACAGGTGGCACAGCGCCTGCTTGGTTGCGTGCGTGAAGGCGACAGCGTGGCCCGCCTGGGCGGTGACGAGTTTGTGGTGATGCTCGAAGACCTGGGCAGCAACCCGCAGGAAGCCGCCACCAATGCCGAAACAGTGGGTGAAAAAATACTGGCAGCGCTGAACCAGCCGTACCCGCTTGCGCTGAGTTCGCACCGCAGCACCGCCAGCATCGGCATCACGCTTTTTGGCCAGGCCCAGGACAACGTGGAAGACCTGCTGAAACGGGCGGACCTGGCCATGTACCGCGCCAAGGACCAGGGCCGCAACACTTTGCGCTTTTTTGACCCGCAGATGCAGGCGGTGGTCACCGCCACCGCCGCGCTGCAGGCCGACCTGGCTGCCGCTGTCGCCAACCGGCAGTTCGACCTGTTCTACCAGGCCCAGGTGGATGCCAGCCAGCGGGTGATTGGCGCCGAAGCCCTGCTGCGCTGGCAGCGGCCCACACACGGTTTGGTGTCACCGGCCGACTTCATCCCGGCTGCCGAGGAAAGTGGCCTGATCATTTCGATTGGCCAATGGGTGCTGGTGTCGGCCTGCGAACAGTTGGCCAGTTGGGCCACCCGTCCGGGTCTGGCCCAGGTGAGCGTGGCGGTCAATGTCAGCGCCCGCCAGTTTCATCACCCCGAGTTTGTCGGCCAGGTCCTTGCCGCGCTGGCCAGCACCGGGGCCAACCCGCAACGGCTCAAGCTGGAGCTGACCGAAAGCCTGCTGGTGGACGACATGGAGGAGGTCATCTCGAAAATGACCGTGCTGAAGGCGCAGGGCATTGGCTTTGCGCTGGATGACTTTGGCACCGGTTACTCATCGCTGGCCTATCTGAAGCGTCTGCCGCTGGACCAGTTGAAGATCGACAAGTCCTTCGTGCGTGACGTGTTGACCGACCCCAACGACGCCGCCATCGCCAGAACCATCATCGCGCTGGCGCAAAGCCTGGGGCTGGGCGTGATCGCCGAAGGGGTGGAAACCGGATCACAGCGCGATTTTTTGAGCCTGGCGGGTTGCCACACCTACCAGGGCTACTACTTCAGTCGCCCCTTGCCAGTGAACCAGTTTGAGGCCTTTGCGCTCGGGCGCTGACGGCAATACCGGGGGTTTTAGTCCCTCCACGGCCGTTCCTCGGTGGGCATAATCACTATATTTTAAATAGCTGCTGACTCATACGATGAAAGGGCTAAAGGCGGATTTTCCATATAAAACTTACGCCATGTCGGTCAACCCGGGCCGCGCCGGGGACACGTCCTGCGCTCGCACGCCCAACACCGCCAGAGCGGCGGGCACCGGCAGCCCCCGCACCAACGCCGCTGCCAGTTCCCCCATGGCCGGTGCCGTCTGAATGCCGTAACCGCCTTGCCCCGCCAGCCAGAAAAAGCCCGGCGCGTCCGGCGCAAAACCCACCACCGGGGTTTTGTCGGCCACAAACGAGCGCAAACCCGCCCATTGGCGTTTGATCTTTCGGATTTGCAGCGTGGTCACCGTTTCAACCCGGTCCACAGCAATCGCCACGTCAAGTTCTTCGGGCTGCACGTCCTGCGGGCTCACCGGGTCTTCGTTGGCAGGCGAGACCAGCAACACCCCGGCATCGGGCTTGAAATAAAAACTCTCCTGCGCATCAATCACCAATGGCCACGCGCCGATATCGCAGTCTGACGGGCCGTCGCAGGTGAAAGCGGTGCGGCGCTTGGGTTGCAGGCCGACCGGGGCAACCCCAGCGAGCTGCGCCAACTCGTCACACCAGGCCCCGGCGGCATTCACCAACACCTGTGCCCAGAAACTGCCCGCAGGCGTCTCCACGCGCCAGCCACCGGCCTCACGGCAGATTGAGCGCGCCTGGGCATCACACACCAGCCTGGCCCCGGCTGCTTTGGCACCGCGCAAAAAACCCTGGTGAATGCCGTGCACATCCATGTCCATGGCATCGGGCTCGTAAATGCCACAGGCGGCAAACTCCGGGCGCACCACCGGCACGTGCTGCAGGATCTGTTCTTGCGCCCACCACTGCACATTGGGCACCAGCGCCTGCATGTCTGGCAACAAGGCGCGCAACGCATCATGGTCGGCCGCCGTGCCCACAATCAGTGCGCCACGCGGTGTCACCAGCGGGTAAGGCGAAAAACCACTGGGCGGATCAAAGTAAAAAGCCTTGGCCGCCGTGGTGATGGCGCGCACGGTGGCGTTGCCATAGGTTTCAGAGTACAGCGCCGCCGAGCGGCCGGTGGCGTGGTAGCCCGGCTGGGACTCCCACTCCAGCAAGGTCACTTGGCTGTGCGGAGCCAAGAAATACGCCAGTGAGGCACCCGCCATGCCGGCACCTACGATCAACACCTCTGTTTTTTGCATCCAATGCCCTTCACAATTAATTTCATGCGGCCAACGCCACTTTTCAAACCAGCGACTCAAGTGGCCCCGTAACATCCAGAGTCTCCAAAGGAGCCTTTGTCATGCCCGTGATCACCCACATTGAAGACCTGCGACTTTTGGCCAAAGCCCGCGTGCCGCGCATGTTTTACGACTACGCCGATTCTGGCAGTTGGACTGAGAGCACCTATCGTGCCAACAGTGACGACTTCCAGAGAATCAAGCTGCGCCAACGCGTCGCCATCAACATGGAAAACCGCAGCACCGCCAGCACCATGATCGGCCAGAAAGTCGCCATGCCGGTGGCAATGGCGCCCACTGGTCTGACTGGCATGCAGTGTGCCGATGGCGAGATCAAGGCGGCCAACGCGGCCAAAAAGTTCGGCGTGCCATTCACGCTATCGACCATGAGCATCTGCTCGATTGAAGATGTGGCTGCCGAGACCGGCGGGCACCCGTTCTGGTTTCAGCTCTACGTGATGCGCGACCGCGACTTCA
>JAIFMT010000198.1 GCA_020048295.1 Rhodoferax sp. | reverse complement strand
GCGGTCGTACAGGGTTTGCAGACCCAGGTAGTCAAACTGCAGGTCGCGCTCGGCTTTTAGCGCGCCGGCCAGCCGGGCCAAGTCAAACTGCAGCAGTTTCTCGTCGAGCAGTTCGTTTTCTACGCCCCGGGCAATGAAGTCGGAAAAGTAGTCGGCGTAAGCCTGGCCCATGTCGGCTTGTGCCACATCGCGTCCCAGCACCTCTTTGGCAATGGTGTGAAACAGCAGGCGCGCCGTGGCATAGGTGTAGTCCGGATCTTTTTCAATCAGCGTGCGCGCTGCCAGCACCGAGGCTTTATAGACCTCCTCCATTGGCACGCCGTCGTACAGGTTGCGCAGGGTCTCGGCCATGATTGGCTGCGGCTTGACATCGTCGCCCAGACCACGGCATGCGTCAGCGATGATGCCATTCAGGCGGTCCAGGTCCAGCACCACACGCTGGCCGTTGTCAATGGCGTGTAACACGGTTGCGGCGGGTGCCGTCTGCGTAATTTGTTGGGCACGCTGCTGCGCACGCTTTTCGCGGTACAGCACATAGGCGCGCGCAATTTCATGGTGACTGCTGCGCATCAGGCCCAGCTCAACCTGGTCTTGCACGTCTTCGATGTGGAACGTGCCGCCCGCTGGGCGCGAGCGCATCAGCGCCCGCACCACGCCCTGGGTCAACTCCTCAACGGTTTCGCGCACGCTGGCCGAGGCAGCACCTTGCGTGCCGTGAACGGCCAGAAAAGCCTTCATCATTGCCACAGCAATCTTGGTCGGCTCAAACGGCACTACGGCACCGTTGCGGCGAATGATCTGGTATTGACTCAGTTGGCTGGAGCTGCCTGATGACAGCTCACCATTGGTGTTGCCCAGCAGACTGGAATGAGGGGGTGTGGATGGGGACAGGCTGGACTGCATGGCTTCCTCTGATGGAACGGATGTGGGTTGACTCGCATGGGAGGTTACCACTAAATGTGGTGTTGGCAACCCAGCATAAACACTACCGGTAGCGTTCAGACTGGCGTTCCGGTTTGGCTTGTTGAGTCCACGATGGAGAAATCAATAGCGCATAGTTGTTGTCCGGTGCCGCGTTGACGGTGCTTGAATGCCGACCTGCGTCGATGCAAGAGCCTTGTGATCGCCGCTATGCTCAAATCACAGACAAGGGTAAATACCGAGGTGCCAACACCAGCGTTTTTTGCAGTCGATGCCAGTCAAAGCCTGGCCCCGGGTCTTGTTTGCGTCCGGGTGCAATGTGTTCGTGGCCTGCAATGTGTGCAATGGGGTAGCGCTGCATGATCGCGCTGCACAGTTGGGCCAGCTGGACGTACTGCGCATCCTCAAACAAATCACCTTCCAGCCCTTCAAGCTCGATGCCAATGCTGTCGTCGTTGCAGTTGCTGCGGCCACGGTAGCTGGAGACCCCGGCATGCCAGGCGCGGTCATCGCAACTGACAAACTGCCACAGCTCGCCATTGCGGCGGATGAAGAAGTGCGATGACACCTCCAGCCCCCTGATCTGCTGAAAATACGGGTGCGCCTGCCAGTCCAGCGTGTTGGTAAACAGTGCCAGAACCTCATTGCCGCCATACTGGCCCGGTGGCAGACTGATCGAGTGCAGCACGATCAGATCAACGCAAGCGTGCGCCGGGCGCACACCAAAATTGGGTGAATCCAGCCGTTGGGCTGCTTGAGACCAACCTTGCTGCCATGCTGCCATGCACGGTGTTGATTCAATGCCGCTATTTGGGATCATCGACGGCATCACCCGCTGACGGAGTGGCGATTTTCAGGCGCGCGATGCGGTAGCCTATCTGGCGCAAGCTCAAGCCCAACTGCGCGGCGGCGGCGCTGCGGTTGAAGTCGTTTTCTTGTAAGGTCTGCAGCAAAATTTGTCGCTCCGACTGGTCCAGATAGCTTTGCAGGTTCACCACAGGGCTGGCCACAGGTTGGGTGGTGTCGGTGCTGGCGGGTTTACTGGTCCTTGTCGCCGCTGCCGACGTAGGCAAACGGGTTGGCGTGTCGAGCTGCAGCACCTGCCCGTCGCCCAAGGCCAGCGCGCGGTACAGCAGGTTTTCCAGCTCACGCACATTGCCGGGCAGTGGCAACTGCGCCAGCTCAGCCAATACCTTGTCCGTCAATGCAGGCACTGGCAGGTCAGACTCTTCGGCAATGCGCGTTAACAAGGCAATGCAGAGTTCGGGCAAGTCTTCGGTGCGCTCGCGCAGTGGCTGAATCACCAGGTCAATCACGTTGAGGCGGTAAAACAAGTCTTGCCGGAAATGCCCGTCCTGCACCTCCTGTGCCAGGTTCTTGTGGGTGGCACTGACAATGCGCACATCCACCGGGTCTTCTTGCGTCGAGCCCAAAGGGCGAATGCGCCGTTCCTGAATCGCCCGCAGCAATTTGGATTGCATCGCCAGCGGCAGGTCGCCAATCTCGTCAAGAAACAGTGTGCCGCCGCGTGCTGCCTGAAAAAACCCCTCGCGGTCTTGCTGTGCCCCGGTGTAGGCACCTTTCTTGGCCCCAAAAAACTCGGCTTCCAGCAGACTCTCGGGAATCGCGCTGCAATTCACCGCAACCCAGGGCCCTTTGGCACGGTGGCTGTTGGCGTGAATCGCGTAGGCCACCAGTTCCTTGCCGGTGCCTGACTCGCCCGTCACCATTACCGGTGCCATGCTGGCGGCCACCTTCAGGATGCGCTCCTTGGTCTGGCGCATGCACTCCGAATGGCCCACCAGACGGCCCAGCGCCCGCTGGCCCAGCGCCCCAGCCGGTACCAGCTGCGCCGCTTTGGCGGGTGACGACTGCACATGGACCAGTAGCGTCGGTGGACTGCGCACAGCGGTGGCGATCACGCTGCGGAACTGCTTCAGGTCCGCCGGTTTGGTCAGGTAGTCAAAGGCACCTGCCTTGAGCGCCTCCACCGCGTTTTGCGTTGAACCGTAAGCGGTGATGACCACACACCGTTCGCTGCGCTGCTGGCTTCTGAGCTCGGTGATCAGCGCCAGCCCCAGGCCGTCAGGCAGTCGCATGTCGGTGATCAGCACATCAAACCGGTGTTCTGCCAGCAACACGCGCGCCTGCTGCAGGTCTTCGGCGGTGTCGATCTGGTAGCCCTCGCGCAGCAGGGTGAGCTCATAGAGCGTGCGCAGGTCGGGCTCGTCATCGACCACCAGAATGCGGGCAGGGCGGTCAGCGGGATTCATATTGCGTCTGCCAGTTCAGATGCCACCACAGCATTGGCTGAGTTGGCACTGGTTTTCAAAACCACACAAAATTCATTGCCAGCGGTCACAACGGCGTGAATGGTGCGCGTGTTGCGTTGGTAGGCCATGCTGGCCCCATGACTGGCACACAGTTCACGGCTTATGTACAGGCCCAGCCCACTGGAGCGGCTCTCAGAAGAGAAAAATGGCTCAAACAAATGCTGTTCTACCGAGGGGTCTAGCGGCGCGCCGTCACTCCAGACGCACAGACTGACCCCGCCCACAGGGTTCGCTCCCTTGGTGGCAGCCATATCGACCTGGATGCAGTCGGGCTTGCCGCTGGCGTAACGGCGCGCGTTGTCGAGCAGGTTGATCAGCACCCGGCGCAGATGCTCGGGGTCAAAGACGGCTGAGACTGGCAAGTCGGACAGATTCAGGTGCAAGGCATCGACCACGGAATGCTGTTGCTGCCAGTCACGGCAAATACGCCGCAAGGTTTCAGGCAGATTCAGCAACTGTTCAGGCTCAGTGCTGTCGGGCGAGGGTGCGTGCGCCAAGTGGAGTACGTCACGCACGATTTTTTCAAGGCGTTGTGCGTTTTGCTGCACCATGCGCGCCAGTTGTTGCTGTGCCGGATCATGCAAATCCTCGCTCAATAAGGCATTGGCCTGCATGATGGCGGCCAGCGGGTTGCGAATTTCGTGCGCCACTGCGGCCGACATGCGCCCCATGCTGGCCAGTTTTTCAGCGCGGATTCTGGCCTGCATCTCGCGCTGGTCCTGGATGAAAACCACGCACAGGCCTTGCGCGTCGTGTTCTACCGGGGCCGTGAGCTGGGTGCGTACCCACAGGCAACGCTGCCCCTGGCCTTCATGGCAAATGTCAATATCCGACTGCTGGGACTGCCCGGTCGCAAAACTGCTGGCAATGAGACCAGACAGATCCTGCCAACCGACGCGTGAATTCAGATTGAGTTCAAGCGTTGGTGGCTGATGCAGGTTGCCCAGCAACAAGCGCGCCGCCGGATTGGCAGAACGCAATTGGCCGCGGTCATCGACCACCATGATGCCATCCGACAAGGACTCAATCACCAGTTCGTTGACCTGTCTTTGCACTTTGGCTGCGAGCTGGCTGCGCTGCGCACTTCGCTCCACACTGGCCAGTCCGCTGGCCAGCTGGCTTGCAATAAAAGAAATAGCAAAACAGCCAGTACCCGTCAGGGCCGCCTGCAAAAAAAAGGCACTCGAATCGGTTTGTGTCTGCAACGACTGCCAGGCTGCGTGGGCAAACAGCAGCAGCGTGACTCCGGCGGCAGCCCCCATGGCCAGCAGCCGGGTGCCCAAAATGCTGGTCATCAAGACTGGCAGGGCAAACAGCGGCGTGTAATTGATGGCGCTGCTTTGCAGCATTTGCAGTGCCGCAAAGGTGAGTACATCCACCCCTACCGTGCGCAACCACTGGGCATCAAAGGTGTTGCCCAAATGTTGGGGGCGGGTTTTGATCCGAACCACCAGCGATGCCACAAAATAGGCGGCGCAAACCAGCACAGACGCGCCGTCTTGCGCTGGTGATAGCAAAAAGATGCCGCTTTGCAGCAGCACCAGCACCGCGCCCAGTGTGACACGCGCCGTCATGAAACCACGCCAGACCCGCTCAAATTCGCGTGGCTGCGGCGGCTCAAGTGCACCCGACGCTGGCAAAGGCAGCCCATCCCAGACCGAACGTGCGGTTGGTGGCGTCATTCAGGGTTCCGCTTGCCGCAGGTGGTCAGCACTGCAATAGAGCCCATTCTTTCCGGCCACCGCTTCATTGCCTGGAATGTGCATGCCGCAGTGCTGGCAGCGCACCATATCCAGCAGGTCGGGCGCTGCGGGCTTGATGGGCGGCACTGCTGCCGTGGTCCCAGCTTGCCGGCTGCGCCACAACCAGACACCGGCTGCAATCGCCAGCAGCAACAGCAAAGCCTTCATAGACTGCGCCCCAAAATCACTTCCAGCACAAAGCGCGAGCCCACGTAGGCCAGCAACAATAGCCCCGAGCCGGCATACAACACCCGCGTGGCACGCCGGCCGCGCCAGCCAAACCGGTTGCGGCCAATCAGCAAGGCCGCAAAAGTCAGCCACGACAGCACCGAAAAAGCCGTCTTGTGATCCCAGCGAACCGCATGGGTGGCCCCATACAACTGGTTGCCAAAGAAAAAACCAGCCAGCAGTGTGGCCGACAGCAGCACAAAACCAATGCCAACAAAGCGGAAAGTCAGCCGCTCCATGGTCAGCAAGGGCAGTCCGGTATGGGCATCGGTGGCATTGCGAATGCGCACCTCGGCGCGGTTCATCAGCCAGGCATGGACCACCGCCACGGCAAACAGTCCGTAGGACGCAATGCCTAGCGCCCAGTGCAGCGGCAGCCAGCCCGAGGTGTTGATGTGCAGCAGGTTGCCCGGAAACACCAGTGTCAGCAACACCGCACCGGCCCCGGCAGCCGCCAGCAGCCAGGGTGTTTTGAGCTGTGGATAGACATGGCTCTCAACCGCATACACCAGGCCCACCAACCAGGCCGTGACCGACAAGGCGTGGGCAAACCCAAAACGCGGCTCGGGCCCCCACAGCCCCCAGGCCAGCAAGACACCGTGCAAAGACCAGGCCAGCCAAACCGTGCCCCTGGCCAATGACAATCGCCCCTGCGCCGCCACGGTTGCCGAAGCAGCGTACGCCGCCGAGGTACCCAGGGCAAGTAGCAGCATCAAAGGAGAGGCACTGGCTAAAATCATGGCCACAGTTTAGCGTTTTGTCCCCAGCCATTCCACATGGCACCAACCCTGGATCCGCCCTGGCGGTTCATTCACCTATGGCTTCCGCACTCACCGACAAACTCTCTCGCCTCGTCAAGGAAATCCGTGGTCAGGCGCGCATCACCGAATCCAATGTGACCGACATGCTGCGCGAAGTGCGCATGGCGCTGCTGGAGGCAGACGTGGCGCTGCCCGTGGTGCGCGACTTCATTGCGCGCATCAAGGAAAAAGCGCTGGGCCAGGAGGTGATGGGCTCGTTGACCCCCGGTCAGGCGCTGGTCAGTATCGTCAACAAAGAGCTTGCCGCCACCATGGGTGACGGCGTGGCCGACATCAACCTCGCCGCGCAGCCGCCGGCGGTGATTTTGATGGCCGGCCTGCAAGGGGCTGGCAAAACCACCACCACTGGCAAACTGGCCAAGCATTTGATAGAAAAACGTGGCAAAAAGGTGCTGACGGTGTCGGGCGACGTGTATCGCCCGGCCGCCATCGAGCAGCTCAAGTTGGTGACCGCTCAAGCGGGTGCACAGTGGTTTGCCAGTACGCCGGATCAAAAACCGGTGGATATTGCACTGGCCGCGCTGGACTATGCGCGCAAGCATTACTTTGATGTGCTGCTGGTCGATACCGCTGGCCGACTCGCCATAGACGAAGCGCTGATGCTTGAAATCCGCCAGTTGCACGCCGCCATCAACCCGGTGGAAACGTTGTTTGTCGTCGATGCCATGCAGGGCCAGGACGCAGTGAACACGGCCAAAGCCTTCAAGGAAGCGCTGCCGCTCACCGGCATCATCCTGACCAAGCTTGACGGTGACTCGCGCGGCGGCGCGGCGCTGTCGGTGCGACAAATTACCGGGGCGCCAATCAAGTTTGCCGGCACCAGCGAAAAGCTCGATGGTCTGGAAGTGTTTGATGCCGAGCGCCACGCCGGACGGGTGCTGGGCATGGGCGACATCCTGGCGCTGGTCGAGCAGGTCACTGCCGGGGTCGATATTGCGGCCGCGCAAAAGCTGGCCGCCAAGGTCAAAAGCGGAGCCAGCTTTGACTTGAACGACTTTCTGGGCCAAATCCAGCAAATGAAGCAAATGGGCGGATTGAGCAGCCTGATGGACAAACTGCCCGCTGCCATGACCGCCAAAGCCGGCCAGGTCGATATGAACCGGGTTGAAAAAGACATCAAGCGCAAGGAAGGCATCATCCACAGCATGACCCCGCTGGAGCGCAGCAAGCCAGAACTCATCAAAGCCACGCGCAAACGCCGCATCGCCAATGGCGCGGGTGTGCAGGTGCAAGAGGTCAACCGCATGCTCAAGGAGTTCGAGCAAATGCAGGACATGATGAAAAAAATGAAAGGCGGCGGCATGATGAAAATGATGAAACGCCTGGGCGGCATGAAGGGCATGCCGAAAATGCCGTTTTGAGTGATTCAGGCCGCGCCCGGCTCGGCATGCCCTGCCTGCTGGGGCGCATGACGCGAAAGAACAACCGCACAACGGCATTCAGACCGTTCGCAAAGTTCGTGGGGGATGACAGTGACTGCGTTGATAAAACGTAGCTGATTTTGCAGTGGGTGCAAGTGGGCAAAAGCGACTGCCTAAGCCGGCCGCGGCGCTTTGGCATGCGTTGCACCTGTAGGCATCAACAATTGCACAAGTGTGACAATTGTTTGCCGGGCAATTTTCTACCCTTCAACCCTGGAGTGCCATTTTTGCCATGAAGCTTTCACCGCGCGTTTCAATCCAGACCGAAGACTTCGACAGCAGCGCCGAAATTGCCAATCTGCGCGCCCAGGACGGCCGCATTGGCGCGGTCTGCAGCTTCATTGGCACCGTTCGCGATCGCAGTGCCGGCCGACCTGGTCAGGCGGCCCAAGGCAGCATCGAGAGCATGGAACTAGAACACTACCCCGGCATGACCGAACAAGCCATTGAGGCCATGATTGACGCGGCGCATCAGCGTTTTGACCTCTTTGGTGCACGCGTCATTCACCGCGTCGGGCGGCTGCAGCCGCTCGATCAGATCGTCATGGTGGCGGTCACCTCGGCGCATCGTGGCGAGAGCTTTGCCGCCTGCGAATTTTTGATGGACTACCTGAAAACGCAGGCTCCGTTCTGGAAAAAAGAGCAAACACCCGAAGGCGCGCAATGGGTCGATGCGCGCGACAGTGACGACGCCGCCTTGGCCAGGTGGGGTATCCAGGCCGCCAACGCCTGATGCTGCCCGGTCACCCGGATGGAACCCACTGTGTGGGCAGGTTCGCTGCCCAATGGCTTTGCATTGACGCGTCAGGCCGCAGCAAACCGCCCGCGCAGGTAGCTGATGATGGCCCCCGACTCGCTTAGCCATTGCGTCTGGCCGGCGGCATCGGTGATCTTCAGGCACGGTACCTTGGCCTGGCCCAGCCCCTGCACCAGCTCGGTGCGGTTTTTCTCGTCATGCTGCGCGTCGCGGCGCTCGATGTTTAGCGACAGGCGGTGCATTTCCTGGCGCACCTTGATGCAAAACGGGCAGGTGCTGAACTGGTAGAGCACCAGCGTTCGGCATTGCTGGTCAATCTCAGCCTGGGCGGATGCCGAGCGCACGACACCGGCAGGCCGACTCAAGCGCTCCCACAGCAGCATGAATGGCCCCAGCACGATGCGCAAAGTTCTGAAAAAGT
This sequence comes from Rhodoferax sp., assembly GCA_020048295.1. Next base: position 9,995 of record JAIFMT010000198.1, on the reverse strand, counting down.
AGCGGATCACAGTTTTCATCGTTGAGCCTTTTGCCTTACTTGATCAACAGCACCGGCACATCCGAGAGTTGCACCACCTTGACGGTGACCGAGCCCATGAACAAGCCCAGCAGTGTGCCAAAGCCGTGCGCGCCCATGATGATCATGTCGCACTGGTTGGCTTTGGCAAATTCAACCAGCGTGGGTGCTGCTTCACCCACCAGCACATGTGCCGAATACGCCATCGACGCTGCGTCCAGGCGCGCTTTGGCATCAGCCAGCGCGGCATCGCCGGCTTCGCGCTGGTAATCATTGACGGTTTGGCTGTCAACAAAGCGCGTGATGTCCGACGGTAGCGCCGGCTGCACATTCACCAGATGGATGACGGGGACGCAGCTGCGCGTGGAGGCATCGCGAATCATGAAATCAATGGATTTCAGTGACGGCTCAGAGCCATCAATGGCAATCAGGCAAGTGTTGTTGATCATGTTTGAAATCCTTCAAAAATCAGTGGCTGTCAGACGTGGCGGGCAACTCGACGGCTGCCCGAGGTGCGCGCCGGCTGCTCAACCATTTGCCGACAATCACCACCAGCAGCGCGCCACCGCCGGCAAACAGTGTGTGAGCATAGGGTAGTCCTTTGGAGACCGACTCCGGCGTCGCCAAATCTGTCAGCAGCATGCCGCCGCCAATCCAGCCCAGCAAGCCGGCACCCAGCGTGATGACAATCGGGAAACGGTCCATCATCGTCAGCACCAGCTTGCTGCCCCAGACCACAATCGGAATCGACACCAAAATACCAAAAGTGACCAGCACCATTGAGCCGTGCGACGCGCCGGCCACCGCAATCACGTTGTCCAGGCTCATCACCGCGTCAGCGACCACAATGGTCTTGATAGCGGCCATCAGCGTGGTGCCACCGTCAATCTTGTCGTGCGCGTCATCGTGTTCGGGCAGCAACAGCTTGATGCCAATCCAGAACAGCAGCAACCCGCCCACAATTTTCAGGTAGGGCACCGCCAGCAGTTGCAGCGCAAAGAAAATCATCACCACGCGCAGGCCAATGGCCCCCACCACACCCCAGAAAATGCCCTTGTTGCGCTGCTCGGGCGGCAGCTTGCGGCAGGCCAGCGCAATCACGACTGCGTTGTCGCCGCCGAGCATGATGTCGATGGCGATGATCTGCAGCACCGCAATCCAGAATAGTGAGGAAGTTAAATCAGGCATGGTTGTAGAAAGAATGACATTGAATGAACCGTGGCACAGTGCCGGATATCGGGCCGTGTTGTGTGTGCGTCGCATTATCCGGGAATCCACCTTGGCCAGTGCCACCCATTGCCTGACAATTCCCCTGGGTCCAGACGGTATGGGTGAGGCTCTGGCCAGTCAGAATTTATCCCGCATAATCAATCGACACCACCCACTTTGCCCAAGGCTCTTTTCAATGTGCCAATTTTTGCCACCCGCCCTGCCTGCCATCGACTGCCTGCCTGTTTGGATATCCCGCGATGATGTCGGGTGCATGAACTGATGCAGCTGCCATTTGAACTGGTATTGGGACTGCGCTACACGCGTGCTGGCCGCGCCACCCGGCGCAATGGCTTTATTTCATTCATTTCCGGGGTATCGATGCTTGGTATTGCGCTGGGCGTGGCAGCGCTGATCATTGTGCTCAGCGTCATGAATGGTTTCCAGAAAGAGGTGCGCGACCGCATGCTCAGCGTGGTGTCGCACATCGAGATTTTTGCCCCCGACGGCGCGGCCTTGCCCGACGTGGCGCAAACGCTGGCCGAAGTGCGGGCCAATCCAGCCGTAATTGGTGCTGCGCCTTTCATAGCTGCTCAGGCATTGCTGGCAAGGGGTGAGGACATGAAAGGCACTATGGTGCGGGGCATTGACCCGGTGCGCGAACCCGATGTCACCGACCTGGTGGCAGATGCCAAAAACCCGGTGCTCAGTCGTCTGGTGGCGGGTGAATTCGGCATGGTGCTGGGAGCCGAGCTGGCCCGCAGCCTGGGTGTGCGTGAGGGTGACAAACTGACGCTGGTGGCACCCAGCGGGCAGGTCACTCCGGCCGGTGTGGTGCCACGCCTCAAGCAAATGACGGTGGTTGGCGCCTTTGACTCAGGTCACTATGAGTATGACTCGGGCCTGGTGATGCTGCACATTGAGGATGCCGCGCGCATTTTTCGCCTGGAAGGCCCCACCGGCGTGCGGGTTCGGCTCAAAGACTTGCATCAAGCACGCGAGGTGGCGGCCCAGCTCACCACCTCGCTGAGTGGCAACCTGTTGATTCGTGACTGGACGCGGCAAAACCGCACCTGGTTTGCCGCCGTGCAGCTCGAAAAACGCATGATGTTCATCATCCTCACGCTGATCGTGGCGGTGGCCGCTTTCAACCTGGTCAGCACGCTGGTGATGACGGTCACTGACAAGCGCGCTGATATTGCCATTTTGCGTACGTTGGGGGCCAGCCCAGGCAGCATCATGGGCATTTTTGTGGTGCAGGGAGCGATGGTCGGGGTGATAGGCACGCTCAGCGGACTGCTGCTGGGTCTCGGTGTGGCCTTCAACATTGATGTCATCGTGCCGGCGTTGGAGCACCTGCTGGGGGCCACTTTTTTGCCGCGCGATGTGTATTTGATCAGTCGCATGCCGAGCGACCCGCAGCAGGGCGACATCCTGCCGGTGGCGCTGATTTCGCTGGTGCTGGCCTTTGTCGCCACGCTTTATCCCAGCTGGCGTGCCAGTCGTGTCAACCCGGCCGAGGCCTTGCGTTATGAATGACATCGTGTTGCATGCGCGTGGTCTGTCGCGCCGGTTTTCCGAGGGGCTGCTGGACGTGACCGTGCTGCAAGGGGTTGACCTTGACGTGCATGCTGGTCAGACGCTGGCCATCGTCGGTGCCTCGGGCTCTGGCAAAAGCACCTTGCTGCACCTGCTTGGCGGGCTCGATGCGCCCACCAGCGGCACGGTCAAGCTGCTCGGGCAAGACCTGGCGCACCAAAATGCGGCCGAACAGGGCCGCCTGCGCAACCGATATTTGGGTTTTGTTTACCAATTTCATCACCTGCTGGCCGAGTTCAGCGCCCTTGAAAATGTTGCTATGCCACTGTGGATTCGGCGTGTAGCCCATGTGGATGCTGCGCAAGTTGCTTCAAAAATGCTAGCTAGTGTGGGATTGCAGGAACGCCTCCACCATCGCCCCAGCGAGCTCTCTGGCGGCGAGCGCCAGCGCGTGGCAATCGCCCGTGCATTGGTCACGCGCCCGGCCTGCGTGCTGGCCGACGAGCCCACCGGCAACCTTGATCGCGGCACCGCCAATGGCGTGTTTGACCTGATGCTGGAGCTGGCCCGCACGCAAGGCACGGCGTTTGTGGTGGTCACCCACGACGGCGCACTGGCGAGTCGCTGCAGCCGGCAGTTGACGCTGGTGCAGGGGCACCTGGCCGAACTGCAGAACTGACGCTCAACCGCGTTCACCTGCGCGTGCCGCCTCAACGGCGGCGTTGAGCGCCAGAATATTGGTTTGAAACGCAACGCTGTCCATGGTGCCCACCACCTTGCCGATGGCGGCACCGCCTTTGGCGACGATGACACCGGCCTGCTGCATCAGCGCTGTTGGCGCTGGTTTCCCGCAGCGACACCGACTGCTCCTCGGTGCGTGCAGCCAGCGCATCATTGCTTTGACTGATATTGCTGGCCAACCCCAGGTTGCGCACCTGGCCGACCGCTGCACTGCCGTGACCTTGGCAAACAAAATTTTGATTTATCGCATGCTTTTTTGAGACCTTATGGAGAACAAATGTTGGGTGAAATCAATGATGCAGTCGCACTGCCGCTACACTTTGTTGATGAAACCATACCGTTGTCCGGGACGTTTACCAGGCGGGACGGGCTTGTAAGCTGCCGCATTGCAACCGCTACCCATTTTTGTCTGGAAATACCCCATGCTGTCATTTGTTCCCAAGCCCAAAGTCCTGGTCGTCGAAGACGAATGGGTGGTGGCGCGCGACATTGAACAGCTGCTGATTGCGCTGGGTTATGAGCCGGTTGGCTGTGTTGACCAAGGCGATCAGGCGCTGGCCTTGACCGCCGAACTGCGCCCGGACCTGGTGCTGATGGACATTCAGCTGGCTGGCAGTATGGATGGCATCACGGCAGCGCAGCAGATTCGCAACCAATATGCCTTGCCGGTGGTTTTTTTGACGGCTTTTACGGCCGACGATGTGCTGTCGCGTGCCAAGCTGACCGAACCGTTTGGCTACATCCTGAAACCCTTCTCGGAACGTGAGCTGCGCACCGTGCTGGCCATGGCGCTGTACAAGCATCAGGCCGAGACGCGGTTGCAAAACACCACACGCCAGCTCAAGGCATTGTCGCGGCGGGTATTGCAAGCGCAAGAGCAGGAGCGCCGGCGCATTGCCATCGAGCTGCATGACGAGCTGGGCCAGTCGCTCACCGCCATCAAGATCAACCTGCAGCTCAGCGAACGTTTCAAGGGCCAGGCACCGGCCGACCTCAACCTGGAGAGCATCCGCATTGTGGAAGATGCCCTGCAGCAGGTGCGCAGCCTGGCGACGGCGCTGCGCCCATCCATGCTTGATGACCTCGGGCTGGTGCCCGCGCTGCAATGGCTGTCAGACCAGGCTGCGCAACGTGGCGGCTTTTCTGTCAGCTTTCAGTACGACGCCCACAGCGGTCGGGTCGCCAGCGACATTGAGACCGTGTGTTTTCGCATCGTTCAAGAGGCGCTGACCAACGTGACACGCCACGCCCGCGCCAGTGAAGTCACAATTGCGCTGCGCCGCGAACACGACGAGTTGTTGCTCAGTGTGCAAGACGATGGCCAGGGCTTTGATCTGGCCGCCATGCGTGAGCGCGCCATTGCCGGCGGCAGTCTGGGCGTGCTAGGCATGCAAGAGCGCGCCACCCTGGTGGGCGGGCAGCTTGAGATCGATTCGGCTCCTGGGCGCGGCAGTCTGCTGCAGTTCAGGTGCCCCTGGCTCAGCCAGGTACCCGTGGTATGAGAGACGAGGCATGAGTGCGGTGCGGGTGTTGCTGGCCGACGACCACACGCTGGTGCGTGCGGGCTTGCGCAAGCTGCTCGAATCCGTCCCCGGCTTTGAGGTGGTGGGCGAAGCCGGTGACGGCCTGGCCTTGCTGGCGCTGGCTGAACAACTGCAGCCTCAGTTGGTGTTGATGGACATCGCCATGCCCGGGCTCAATGGCATTGAGGCAACCGCCCGCATCCTCAAGAGCTGGCCGGCCATCCGTGTGCTGATCCTGTCGATGCACCAGAACGAGGAATACGTGCGCCAGGCGCTGCGCCATGGCGCGGTGGCCTATTTGCTCAAGGATGCCGCGCCACTGGAGCTGGAGCTGGCCTTGCAGGCGGTGCTGCGCGGCGAGACCTACCTGAGCCCGGCGGTGTCCAAAGGCGTGGTGCAAGACTATGTGCAGCGCTTGCGCGGCGACGATCAGCCCGCTGCGGCCTTGTCACCACGCCAGCGTGAGGTGCTGCAGCTGATTGCCGAAGGCCAGAGTACCAAGGAAATTGCGCGCCGTCTTGACTTGTCAATCAAGACGGTGGAGACGCACCGCAGCCAGCTGATGAAGCAGCTTGACATCCATGAGGTGGCCGGGCTGGTGCGCTACGCCATGCGCACCGGACTGGTTTCTTTATAGGAAATTAGCCTCCAGCCATTATGGAGAAAGCGCTGGTAGCTATATAAAATGTAGTGATCCTGGCGTGCCGATTTAGCGCTGGCGCGACTTCATGGCGCGTTCCACTTCGCGCTTGCCTTCGCGGTCCTTGATGGTGTCGCGCTTATCGTGCTCGGCCTTGCCTTTGGCCAGGGCAATGTCGCATTTCACCTTGCCGTTTTTCCAGTGCAGGTTGAGCGGCACCAGTGTGTAACCCTTTTGCTCCACCTTGCCAATCAGCCGTTTGATTTCTTCCTTGTGCATCAGCAGCTTTTTGGTGCGCTGCTTGTCCGGGCTGATGTGGGTGGAGGCGGTGCCCAGCGGGTTGATTTGCAGGCCGATCACATACAGCTCACCCTCGCGGATGACCACATAGCCGTCGGTTAGCTGCACCTTCCCTTCGCGCAAGGATTTGACTTCCCAGCCCTCGAGCACGATGCCGGCTTCAAACCGCTCCTCAAAAAAATAGTTGAAAGCGGCCTTTTTGTTGTCGGCAATGCGGGCGGCGGTGTCTGGTTTTTTGGCCATGAAATGTGAAACTTGTTATTTTGGTTGTGTGCCGGAAACATCAGCCGGGCAGGGCGCAGGCAGGCAATGGGACGGCGGCCCCGGCGTGACTACAATTCCGCGCTCAAGCTCCATTCTATGAAAACTGTCAAAAAGTCCGTTTTAATCTGGTACAGCCCGGCTGAGATGTATCGCCTGGTGGTCGATGTGGATCGTTACCCCGAATTTTTGCCCTGGTGCGACCGTGCCAGAGTGGTCAGCGCTGAGGAAAACGGCATGGTGGCTGAAATTGGCATTGCCTTTAGTGGCATACGCCAGACCTTTACCACCCGCAATGCGCACATCATTGACCAGCAAGTGGTCATCAACCTGGTCAACGGCCCTTTTTCCAAGCTTGAAGGCGAATGGAATTTCGTCACGCTGGGCACTGACCAGCGCGCCTGCAAGGTGGAACTGGCGTTGACCTATGGCTTTGACAGCGCGCTGGGCAAGCTCATCAGCCCGGTGTTTGACAAAATCGCCAGCAGCATGGTTGATGCGTTTGTCAAACGCGCCAAGCAGGTCTATGGAGAGTGATCCTGTCATTGAGGTGACGGTGGTGTATTCGCCGGCGCCACGTCAGGTGCAGCAGGTTGTGCTTGAACTGACCGCCCCCTGGGACGTGCTGCACGCCTTGCGTCAGAGCGGTTTGCTTGAAAAATTTCCGGAAATCGACCATGCCGACATTTTGCTGGGCATCTGGGGGCGCTTGAGCGGCCTGCGCGAGCCACTGCGTGAGCACGACCGGGTGGAAGTCTATCGCCCACTGCGGGTAGATCCCAAAGTGGCACGGCGTGAGCGCTTTGTCAAACAGGGTGCGCGTGGTGCGGGTCTGTTTGCCAAAAAACGCAGCGGTGCCAAAGCCGGCTACTGAGTGCGCTTTGGTGCGCTGACTATTGGCAGTCGGTCTCCATGATGCCCTGCAGGCGCTTGACTTCTGCGGCGCGGGCAGCGTCGTCCATCACCTCACGCTCACCCTGGCTGTTGATGCGCCCGATGCGCATGCCCGAGTCCAGACTGGCTTTGGCCGACTTGGCGCGAGTGCAGTTGTCCGCCCTGATCTGCGCATTTTTGGCTTCTTCGGCTTTGCGTTTGTCGGCTTCGAGTTGTTCGGCTTTCTTTTTCTTCTCGGCCAGTTCCTTGTCCAGCGCGCTAAGTTTGGGCGTGCTGGCCCCCATTGCTGCGGGTGTGGCAGATGCCGCAGCGGCAGGAGCATCGCTTGCCAGTGAACCCAGCGCCGCCTTGTCGCGCATTTGTCCAGGGCGTTTCAAAATGTCCTTTTCAGCCACATTGTTGGGCGGGGCGCGGTCGCTGAATACTTTGCGGCCGTCTTTTTCAACCCATATCCACTGCGCCGGGGCGGCAAGCGGCAACAGGCTGGCTACGAGCAGGGTCAGGGTCAAGAGGTTTTTCATGGTTTGGAGCTCACACCCATGCGCCTGATTGGTAAAGCGCTCACCTTCGACGATGTCTTGTTGGTGCCAGCCTACTCCCAAGTCCTGCCCAAGGACACATCCCTTGCAACACTTTTTACCCGCAACATCGCGCTGAACCTGCCACTGGTGTCAGCCGCCATGGACACCGTGACCGAGTCGCGCCTGGCGATTGCCATCGCACAGGAAGGCGGCATTGGCGTGGTCCACAAAAACATGACGGCGCAGCAGCAGGCTGCCAAGGTGGCCAAAGTCAAACGATACGAGTCTGGCGTGCTGCGCGACCCGGTGGTCATCACCCCGCAGCACACGGTGCGCCAGGTGATGGCGCTGTCTGAGCAACTGGGCATTTCGGGCTTTCCGGTGATCGACGGTGGCAAGGTGGCCGGCATTGTGACTGGGCGCGACCTGCGCTTTGAGACCCGCTACGACTTGCCCGTCAGCCACATCATGACCCCGCGCGAAAAGCTCGTGACCGTGCCCGACGGCACCACGCTCAATGAGGCCAAGGTGCTGCTCAATCAGTACAAGATCGAACGCCTGCTGGTGGTCAACGACGCGTTTGAGCTCAAGGGCCTGATCACCGTCAAAGACATCACCAAGCAAACCAATTTTCCGGCTGCGGCGCGCGATGCCTTTGGCAAACTGCGCGTGGCCGCTGCCGTGGGCGTGGGCGAGGGCACCGAGGAACGGGTGGAACTGCTGGCGCGCGCCGGCGTCGATGCCATCGTGGTCGATACCGCGCACGGCCACAGCAAGGGCGTGATTGACCGGGTGCGCTGGGTCAAGCAGAATTTTCCACAGGTTGAGGTGATTGGCGGCAACATTGCCACCGGTGCTGCGGCGCTGGCGCTGGTGGAGGCCGGTGCCGATGCCGTCAAGGTCGGCATTGGCCCAGGCTCGATCTGCACCACGCGCATTGTGGCTGGCGTGGGCGTGCCGCAAATCATGGCCATTGACAGCGTGGCCACGGCCCTCAAAGGCACCGGTGTGCCGTTGATCGCCGATGGCGGCATCCGCTTCAGCGGTGACATTGCCAAGGCGGTGGCGGCGGGTGCCAGCACGGTGATGATGGGCGGCATGTTTGCCGGCACCGAAGAAGCACCCGGTGAAGTGATTCTGTTCCAGGGCCGCAGCTACAAAAGCTACCGTGGCATGGGCAGCATTGGTGCCATGCAGCAAGGCAGCGCCGACCGCTACTTTCAAGAGTCCAGCAGCAGCAACCCGAACGCCGACAAGCTGGTGCCCGAAGGCATTGAAGGCCGCGTACCCTACAAGGGCTCGATGGTTGCCATCATCTTCCAGATGGCGGGCGGCCTGCGCGCCAGCATGGGCTACTGTGGCTGCGCCACCATTGAAGAGATGCAGAACAAAGCCGAGTTTGTCGAGATCACCACCGCCGGCATCCGCGAAAGCCATGTGCACGACGTGCAGATCACCAAAGAAGCGCCGAATTACCGGGCTGAGTAGGCGGTTGATCTCATGGCTAACTAAAATTTGGCCAGAATTTCAAATTTTTAGCCATATTGATGAGGTGAACAATGCAAACGGTGACTGTCGCGCAAGCTAAAAATCAACTCTCCAGCTTGATTCACGCGATCGAATTGGGCGAAGAGGTCGTACTTACCCGTCACGGCAAGCCGGTGGTGAGGTTAGTGGCGGAGCCGCCAGTGAAGCAGACGAAAACAAATGCACAACTGGAGGCGCAGGCGTTGGCGGCGCTAGATGCCGCCCGTGACAAATTGCAAGGCAAAGTGAGTTTTTCCGAATGGAAATTCTTGCGCGATGAAGGTCGCCATTTTTAATGGCTACCAACCAGGATGTGGTCATCGACGCATCGGTAAGTCTGGCGTGGTTGCTGGCTGAGCCTGGCAATAGCACAAGTCTTCGCGAACTGTTTTTGGCTGCTTTCCGGCATCAAACCCTGGTACATGTTCCCGCGCTCTGGTATTGGGAATGCGCTAATGTTCTGTTGGGCATGGTCAAACGTAAAGCGCTACAAATTCCGGAAGTGCCGGGCTATCTTGAACTCATGCGATATGTGAACCCACAAGTGGATGTCGTTCCTGACTTGCATGTTCAACACGCCACCATTGAATTGGCTCAAGTCACTGGACTGAGCTATTACGACGCTTCGTATGTTGAACTCGCCTTGCGCCTCAAGTCTGAACTAGCCACGTTTGATGAAAAAATGAAAACTGCCGCTCAAAGCCTTGGCATCAAGTGCCTTGATCTGTAAAAAGGGATATGTGGCAATGATTGACGAAAACAACTTTCGTGCGCTTTTGTCGACTAGCGAACATCAAAATATTGTTAATCAAACTGAAGTTC
>JAIFMT010000171.1 GCA_020048295.1 Rhodoferax sp. | reverse complement strand
GCATGTGTTTTGCGAGGTGCATCCTTGCGATGTGTCTGACAACTGGCTGCGTGCCTATGCGCGGGATGGTCAGCTCAAGGGCATCATCCTGTCAGGCAGCCACGCCAGCGTGTATGAAGAAAGCACCGACAAGGCACCGCAGGGGGTGTTTGAGCTGGGCGTGCCGGTGCTGGGCATTTGCTACGGCATGCAAACCATGGCGCATCAGCTCGGTGGCCTGGTCACCAGCGGGCACCAGCGCGAATTTGGCCATGCCGATGTGCGCGCGCACGGCCACACCGCCTTGCTCAACGGCATTCAGGATTACGCCACCGCCATGGGTCACGGCATGCTCAAGGTCTGGATGAGCCACGGCGACAAGGTCACGGAGCTGCCGCCCGGCTTCAAGCTGATGGCCAGCACCGACAGTTGCCCGATTGCCGGCATGGCCGACGAAGAGCGGCGCTTTTACGGTGTGCAGTTTCACCCCGAGGTCACCCACACCCGTTTGGGCGCAGCGATTCTGGAGCGCTTTGTGCTGGAAATCTGTGGCACCCGGGCCGACTGGATCATGGGCGACTACATCAGCGAAGCGGTAGAGAAAATCCGCGCCCAGGTGGGTGACGAAGAAGTGATTCTGGGCTTGTCTGGCGGTGTCGATTCTTCAGTGGCCGCCGCCCTGATTCACCGCGCCATTGGTGACCAGCTGACCTGCGTGTTTGTGGATCACGGCCTGCTGCGCCTGAACGAAGGCGACATGGTGATGGACATGTTTGTCGGCAAGCTGCACGCCAAGGTCATCCGCGTTGATGCCGCTGACCAATTTTTGGGCCACCTTGCCGGTGTGGCCGACCCGGAAGCCAAGCGCAAAATCATTGGCCGTGAATTTGTAGAGGTTTTTAAGGCTCAAGCCCTTTCCCTGACTGCGCAGGCAGCTACAAAGAATAAAGTAAACCAAGCATCCGCCGACCCTGCGCCAAGTGCACCGCACGCGGCCAAGGGGGCCAAGTGGCTGGCCCAGGGCACCATCTACCCCGATGTCATCGAGTCCGGCGGGGCCAAGAACAAGAAGGCCGTGGTCATCAAGAGCCACCACAACGTCGGCGGCCTGCCCGAACAACTCGGCCTGAAACTGCTGGAGCCGCTGCGCGAACTGTTCAAGGACGAGGTGCGTGAACTCGGTGTGGCGCTGGGCTTGCCGTACCACATGGTGTATCGCCATCCGTTTCCCGGCCCGGGTTTGGGCGTGCGGATTTTGGGCGAGGTCAAGAAGGAATACGCCGACCTGCTGCGCCGGGCGGACGCGATCTTTATCGAAGAGCTGCACAACTTTGTTGATGAGGCCAGCGGCAAAAACTGGTACGAGCTGACCAGCCAGGCCTTCACCGTGTTTTTGCCGGTCAAGAGCGTCGGCGTGATGGGCGACGGCCGCACCTACGACTACGTGGTGGCGCTGCGCGCGGTGCAAACCAGCGACTTCATGACCGCCGACTGGGCCGAACTGCCCTACGCGCTGCTGAAAAAGGTATCGAGCCGCATCATCAACGAAGTGCGCGGCATCAACCGTGTGACCTACGATGTGTCGTCCAAGCCGCCTGCGACCATCGAGTGGGAGTAAGGGCTCAGGCCAGCCTGGCTGGATATCAGGTGGCGGCTGAGGGTACGGCAGCCACGGCAACTTCCAGGCGGTCACGGCCGGCGGCTTTGGCGCGGTAGAGTGCGCTGTCAGCTTGGGCCAGCAGTTCTGGCAGTGGGGTGTCGCGGGTGAACTCGGCCGCCCCAATGCTGATGGTGTATCGCACCGCTTCATGGTTGGCGGCAACCGGGCTGGTCCGTACGCTGTCAATCATGCGCTGCGCCAGCGCACAGCCGCCAGCTTGATCGGTGTTAGGCAGCAGCACGGCAAACTCTTCACCCCCCAGACGACCCAGCAAGTCAGATTCGCGCAGCACGCTACGCACGGTTTGCACAAAACCTTGCAGCACCGCGTCGCCCGACTGGTGGCCAAAGCTGTCGTTGACCTGTTTGAAATGGTCCAGGTCGATCATCAGCAGCATCAGCGGCAGCGCGTAGCGGGTGGCGCGCGTCAGCTCCAGTTCGGCCAACTGGCAAAACTTGCGCCGGCTCAAAGCGCCCGTCAGCGCATCCACATTGACCAGCGCCAGGTTGGCCAGTTCGGCGTTCTTGAGCGCCGTGACGTCTTCGTGGCTGATCACCAGGCGTTGCAGTGTGTCCTGTACCGGCATGACCTTCAGGCTGAACCAGCGCGTGCTGGCTGGTGAATAAAACGGCTCGTCAAGGTGAAACTCGGGGCGTTCGCCCGCCACCACAGCCGCAATGCCGCGTGCCACCGTGGCGACGGTGGGTTGCCCGGGTTCGGCCATGGCGGCCAGCCAGTCAAGGTAGTTGCCGCTCTGAAAACCAGGCGACGGCTGCAGGCCGATGCTTGCCGCATGGCTTTGCCAGGCCGTATTGGTTTGCAGCACACGGCCGCCTTCATCCACCACCGCCACCTGCGCGGCCAGGCTGTCAAACACCGCCTGCTGAAACGCGTTGGCCTGGCGCAATGCTTCTTCGGTGGCTTTTCGATCAGTGATATCGATGCAGGTGCCCATCAGGCGCGCTGGTTTACCGTCTTTGCTGCGCTCGATGGTGGCACCGCGCTGCAAAATCCAGCGCCAGCTGCCATCACTGTAGTGTGCGCGGTAGGTGCATTCGCAATACAAGGAGCCGCCGTCCAGATGGGCCTGCAAGGCGGCCTGCACCTGCTGCCGGTCATCAGGATGAATCAGCGCCAGCCAGTCGCGCTGGTGCTGGCCAAAGTCAGTTTCGGTCAACCCAAATATTTCGGCGCAGCGCTTTGACAGGGTGAACTCGTCAGCCGTCGTCTGCCAGTCCCAGGTGCCATGGCCCGTGCTTTCAATGGCCATGGCCAGCCGTGCCTGGCTGAGCTGCAACTGACTTTGCAAGTTCTGCTGTGCCGTGATGTCGATCGTGATCACCTGCCAGCCTGCGCCCACCGCCTCGCGGGTGACGACCAGGCTGACCCTCGACACCTGGTCGGCCAGGCTGATGTCACCCCGTTGTGCGTCGTGAATACTGGCCGCCTCCAGCAGGGCATGGAACAGCGGCTGGTCCACCTCGGCCACAAACAAATCAAGCCGGCGGCCCAGCAGGCTGATGCGGTCCTGACCGAGCAGGCGCGCGCCCGCCAGGTTGAGTCGGGTGATGTCGCCGTGCGGGTTGAGCGAAAAAAAACCCACCGGCGCAAAGTCAAACAGATCGTTGCTTTGCAGCAGTGCCTGCTCCAGTTGCACCCGGGTGGCTTCCAGGTACTCGGTTTGCATTTCCATCTCGATCTGGTGCAGCTCAAGCTCTTCAATCAGATGTTGCGCCTGCTCCACGCTCAACTGCGCCGGGTCCAGGCTGGCCTTGCCGATGCGCCGCTGTTGGGCAATGCTGCGCAGTTCATCGAGAGTCAGCGGATTTTTACGGTAAACCATCACCGCCTCCTTGGTGACTGGAATTGCCTGACGAGATGTTCAGCAGCGTGATCAGCACGCCGTCTGCCTGCAGCGCCGCCGAACTGCTGGGCGTGATGCAAACCCGAAACAGCCGTCCGTCGTGGGTGCGGCGCTCGCATTCGTGCTGCAGCTGGGTGCAGAGCACCTCGCGCGCGTCCGCCAGCAGGGTGGGGTAGTCCAGCGCGCTGCTGATGTCGGTGATCGGACGGCCCTGGTCACCGGCCATGAGTTTGATGACGGTGCCAATGGCCGCGTTGAAGTTGCGCACATGAAATTGGCGGTCAAGCGACAGCCAGGCGATGCCACTGCTGGCGATGAGCTGCGACAGCTGCTGATGGCCATAGCCCAGGTCAGCCAGTTTGAACTGCAATTCGCTATTGAATGCCGCCAGCTCGGTGTTGAGCGAGCGAAAATCCTGCGCCACCAGGGTCTGGGCTTGCAGCGCGGTTTGTGATTCTTCCTGGCTGGTTTGCAGCGCCTCATGCGCGTTATGCAGCTCCTGGCGTACCTGTTTCAACTCAGCCTGGGACATTTGCAGTTGTTGCCCCAGCAAGAGCAGATGATCATCGCGGCTGTCGATTTGGCCAGGCGGGTGACTGGCGTCGGCGCCAACCGGGCGCGACAACGCAGTGAACAGCACCAGCATCAAGCCGTCAGAATCTTGCGTCCGTTGCGGCAATTGCAGTGGCTCCAGGCGGATGGTGACCCAGTGGCCTGGAATTTCGGTGACCGGCAGGCATGGCAAGGTGGTGACGGCACCCAGCCGCTGGGTGCGGTCAAACGCGTCGCGTAGCGCCTGTTTGAGGCTGCCGCGCAGCATGGCAAACAGGTTCATGCATGGCTCGCCGCTGCCGAGTTCCAGGTAGTTGCGGGTGTCGCCGTGCAGGTACAGCACGTCGCCCTGGGTGTTGGTGAGTGCGGCAGCGGGGGCAAAGCGCTCAGCCAGCAGCTGTTCGACCCGCATTTTGAGGTTGGTGCGCTCTGGCGCGGCGTCGGGCTGCGCCGCAGCGCGCCGGGAGATGCCCGCTGCGGCCAGCCAGGTTGTCGGAAACAGGGCCGATGTCTTGCGCCGGGGGGCATTGAGCCGCCGGTAAAGCCGCGACCCGGTGGCTACCTGAGCGAACAGATCGGTGGCCGAGCCAACCGATTCGCTCTGGCCCAACATCAGAAAGCTGGTGTTGTTCAGGCTGTAATGCAGCGTGGCCATCAGCTGCGGCAGCAGTTCGGGCTGCAGGTAAATCAGCACATTGCAGCAGCTGATCAGGTCCATGTGCGCCAGCGGTGGGTCGGTCAGCAGGTTGTGTTGGGCAAAGGTCACCATCTCACGCAATTGCGCCTGAACCCGGTAACCGGTGCCCTCTTTCACAAAAAACCGCAGTAGCCGCTGCGGCGACATTTCTTCGGCAATGCGCTGCGGATAGACCCCGGCGCGGCCGATGCTCAAGTTGTTGGCATCCAGGTCGGTGGCAAATATCTGCAGCGAAAAAGGCACGCTGGGCTGCGCTGCATCGAGCGTTTCAAGGAACACGATGGCCAGCGAATACGCTTCTTCGGCGCTGGCGCAACCCGGCACCCAGGCGCGCAACACGGCGCCATCGGGGTGGCTGGCCAGCAGCGTCGGAATGAGCTGGGACTTCAGCTGCTCCAGCGCCGGTGCGTCGCGAAAAAAGCGCGTCACTCCAATCAGCAATTTGCCCGCCAGCAGCGCCACTTCCTTGGGGTCTTCGCGCAGGCAACGCAGGTAGCTGGGCAGGCTCGTCAGCTGTTGTTGGCCCATGCGCTCGGTCAGACGCTGCATCACAAAGTCTTGCTTGTACAGAGAAAAGTCGTGCCCGGTCTGGCTGCGCAGCAGCGCGATGACTTTGTCCAGAAACTCTCTCTCTGGCACGATGGCCGGGCTGCCAGTGCGCTGGCGACCCTGCGCGTGCGCCAGGATGCGACCCGGCAAGCGGGCGGCGGCGTCCACCGTGTCGGCCAGACCCGCATTCATGGCGCTGCGCGGCATGGCATCAAACTGGGCATCGTCGGGCGACTGCACAAAACAGGCCCCACCCGCCTGGTGAATGGCGCGCAGGCCCGCCGTGCCGTCCACGCCCAGGCCGGACAAAACCACACCCATGCTGCGCTGGCGCTGATCAGCAGCCAGCGAGATAAACAGGAAGTCGATGGGCAGCGGCAAACTCGGTGGCGCTGGCAGTGGCCGCAGTTGCAGCAGTTGCAGCACGCCCCCCAGTACCGCCAGTTGCTGCTCAGGCACATTCAGGTACACATGGTTGGGTTGCAGGAGCAGGCCGCTTTGCGCTTGCTGCACCGGTAGCGTGGTGTGGCGCTGTAACAGGGGCAGCAGCAAACTCTCACGCCCGGCTGGCTGGTGCTGCACGATGACATAGGCCAAGCCGGTGTTGGGTTGCACATGGGATAAAAAATTTTCCAGTGCCACCAACCCGCCTGCTGAGGCGCCGATGCCGACAATGCCACTGGGTGGTGGGGCTATGGAAACCCGATGGTTGGCCAACATTCATATCCCCGGATTTGTGTAACTTTATGCAGGGCATGGTAGCGCAGCCCGTTGACCCCTGGCAAGCGGGTGGGTATGCGTATTTGCCCGGGTGGCGTGGCCTTGCGTATTCGCAAGGTGTGTCCACGCGCCAGGGCTATTCTGGCTGGGCGGTGGTGCAGCTTTGGCGGCATCGGCCCGCAACAACAAGCTTCATGCAACAGCCAAAACAGGAACACACCATGAAATCAGATGCAGAACTCAAGGAAGACGTGCTAACCGAGCTGGCGTGGGACCCGGTGGTGCCGCACACCCGGGTGGGCGTGGCGGTGAAAGACGGGCTGGTCACCCTGACCGGGCACCTTGACACCTACGCGCAGAAGGTGGCCGCACAGCGGGCGGCGGAGCGGGTCAATGGGGTGCACACCATTGCGGTCGAAATTCAGGTCACGCCCACCGGCGCGCACCAGCGCAGCGACACCGAAATTGCCGCCGCCGTGCAGCATGCGCTGAGCTGGAACACCTCGGTGCCGGCGGATCGGGTGACCGTGCTGGTGGAAAAAGGCGTGGTTACGCTCAACGGCGAGCTGGACTGGAACTACCAGCGCCGGGCGCTGGAGCGCATCATCCGCCCACTGAAAGGGGTGGTGGCAATCAACGACAACATCCGCCTCAAATCGCAACCGATACCCGAGAAGATCGCCGACCGCATTGCGCAGGCGTTGACGCGCCAGGCGGTGCGCGAGGCCAGGCACATCGAGATCGACATTGACGGCAGCGTGGTCACATTGCGTGGCCGTGTGCATTCACGCGCCGAAAAAAATGCCGCCGAAGGTGTGGTGTGGTCAGCCCCGGGCGTAAGCCATGTGAAAAGCCAGTTGACGGTAGAAGACTAAGAATGAAGGAGCCGCGATGACCGCGCAACCGCCGAATGGGGCGACTTCAGCCGTGGGGGTGGCATCCGCAGCGCAATCCCGGCCCGAAGTGGCATCATGAACACGCAAGTCCGCCAGCTGCTGGACAAAATCAGCCGGCTTGAGGATGAGTTGCAGCAGGCCGTGCAGGCGCAAGAGGCGCAGGTGCGGTATCGCCTGAAGGGTAAGAAGGTCGAGTTTGAGGCTTCGGTGTTGCAGGCACACCGGCGGCTCAAGAACCATTTTGTTCACTGGCTGGTGGGCAGCCGACCGCAGAACCTGATCACCGGTCCCATTATTTACAGCATGATCGTGCCGTTGCTGGTGCTGGACCTGTTCTTGACGCTTTACCAGGCCACCTGTTTTCCGGTGTACGGCATTGCCAAAGTGCGGCGCAGCGATTTCATTGTGTATGACCGCCAGCAGCTGGAGTACCTCAACTTCATCGAAAAATTTCATTGCAGTTACTGCGCCTACGGGAGCGGCTTGCTGGCGATGGCCTGCGAAGTGGTGGGCCGCACCGAGGCGTATTTTTGCCCCGTCAAGCATGCCCGGCGCTTGCTCGGCACGCACGCCCATTACGCCCGGTTTCTGGACTACGGCGAAGCCGAGGACTACGCGGCCCGGCTGGAGGCCATGCGGGTGGCACTGGGCCAGCCGGACCCTGTCCCTGTAGAGAAGGAGGATGCATCATGAAACGAAAAGCCCTGGTGTGGGTGCTGGTGACCGCCGGCCTGCTGGTAGCCGCCAGCGCTGCCGCCATCATGCTGGTTGGCAGTCGCTGGCTGGCGGGCGGTTGACATGGGCTTTAGCTGGTGCTTTAGTTTGCTACTTACTATATAGCTGCTTGCGCTTATAGATAAAGGGCTACAGCCTCATTTGTTATAAATAAGAGGCGAGGGTGGCCAGCGAATGGCAATCGCTGCCCACCCTGGCTGGCCACCCGGCGCGGTTGCGCCCTGATGGGCTTAGCTGATGGTCAGTCGTTTCGACTCGGTGCTGGCCTTCTTGGGCAGTTCCAGGCTGAGCACGCCGTCTTCAAACTTGGCGTTGGCACCGGCATCGTCCACATCTTGCGACAGGCTGAACGTGCGCGACACCGAGCCGCAGTAGCGTTCGTTGCGTAGCACCTTACCGCCTTCATCCTTGGTTTCTTTTTCTGTCTTGGTGCTGGCATCAATCTGCACGATGTTGCCGTCGATGCGCACGTTGATGTCTTCCTTTTTAAAGCCGGGCAAGTCGGCGCGCACCTTGAAGGACTTTTCTTTCTCGACCACGTCAATGCGGATGTCCATGTCGTCCAGCGTGCGGTCCATGCGCATCGGCATCATGAAACCCCGAAACAGCGAGTCAAACGGGTCGCTCAGTGACAGGGGTGCAGGATCAAACAAGCGGATATTGGCCATGGTGGCTCCTTGGTGGTTAAGGTTGGACAAAGAGGCTGGCATCGCCTGCCGCGCAAGCCCCAAGGGCCATGGCGGCCGCGACCTGCCAAGCTTATGACTGGCACATGGGCGTGACTTGATAACTCGCAAGTGCGCTGTCGGTTGGGGTTGCAGGCAGTGCTGGCAAGCGCATTTGCTGATTGAGTCGGCGACAGCGCTCAGGTAGCATGAGCACTCCTCAAGGAGCCTCATTGAAATCGTTGCCCCCTGTGATTGAAAGCTCGGCCGGCGTACCGGAGCCGTCACCCCTGGATGAACGGGTGATGATTGACGCAGGCCGTGCGCCCAGGCAGCGCCGGCTTTTCGACGACGATACCCTCACGGTGGTGCTCAATGCCGCTGGCACCGCCATTATTTGTACCGATGCCTGCGGCAAGATTCAGTTGTTCAACCACGGTGCGGAGCACATTTTTGGCTACTCGGCGGGCAGTATGCGCGGGCAAAGCGCGCAGCGGCTGGTTCCGCAACGGCATTACCAGGGCTACCTGCAATTGCTGCAGGCTTTCACGCAGTCCGGGCTGTCCAACCAGCAGATGGGCATGCGCGAAATCAAGGGGGTGTGCGCGGATGGCCATGAGGTGCTGCTGGAGTGCATGTTGTCCAAGGTGACCATTCGCCAGCAGCCGCTGCTGATTGCCGGCCTGCACGATGTGACCGAGCGACACCAATCAGCCGCCAAGCTTGGCGAGTCGCGTGCCCAGCTGCGCGCGTTGACCGACAAGCTCATGACGCAAGAAAAGGCGCTGGTGCAGCGCCTGGCGCAGGTGCTGCATGACCAACTGGGCCAGACCATCGCCGCCATCGGCCTGACCCACGAAACCATCGTGGCGCTGCAGGGTGAGCAGGTGCCGCCCAACATTGCAGCCTTGCAGTCGCATCTGGGCACCCTGATTGGCAATGCCGTGCGCCAGGTCAGGCAGGTGCTGGGTGATTTGCGCCCGCCGTTGCTCGAAGAGCGCGGACTGCAAGCGGCGCTGGACAACGAACTGCGCAACCGCTCGCTGGCGTTGCCCGCGCTGGACATTGCCATTCATGTGCCGCCTGAGCTGGCCGCACTGCGTTGGCCCGGCAAGGTTGAATACGCCGCCTTCATGGTGGCGCGCGAAGCCATCGAGAACAGCTGCCGGCATTCGCGGGCCACGCAGCTTTCGGTCAGGTTCTCGGGCCACGAAGCGGCCTTGCACCTCTCGGTGTTTGACAACGGCGTAGGTATGCAGCCAGGGCAGGCTGTGCCAGCCGGGCACCTGGGCATTTTTGGCATGCAGGAACGGGCGCAGGCGGTGGGTGCCAGCGTCACGTTTGAGGCGACTCAGCCACACGGCACCTGCGTGACTTTTCACTGGCAGTCGCCATCATGACCCAGCTTTATCTGGTGGACGACCACCAAATTCTGCGTGAAGGCTTGCGCGCCATGCTGCAGGCTTATGGCCACACGGTGGTGGGTGAGTCGGATGACCCCACCGTGGCACTGGCTGACTTGCAGCGGTTGCAGCCGCAAGTGCTGCTGCTCGACATCAATCTGGGAGAGCGCTCAGGCTTTGAACTGCTGGCCGAGTTGCAGGCGCGACACCTGTCCACTGCCTGCGTGGTGTTGACGATGATGGCGCAGCCGCAACATGTAGCCCAGGCGATGCGGCTGGGCGCCTATGGCTACGTGCTCAAGGGCTCGGCCAGCAGTGACTTGATGAATGCCATTGACGCGGCCGTGATGCGGCGCAAATACCTCGGCACGCATGTTGACCAACTCATGCTGCAGGCGTTTTCTGACCACGATGAATATGACCCGATCAACACCCTGTCACCGCGCGAGCGGCAGATCATTGTGATGGTGGTGAGCGGCAAGTCAAGCTCGCAAATCGGCCGGACACTGCACCTGTCGCCCAAGACCGTGGCCACTTATCGCAGCCGCCTGATGGCCAAGTTGCGCGTGCATGACGTCCCCGCACTGGTGCGCTTGGCACTCAAATACAAACTGATTGAAGCGGATGCTGATTTGAATGGATGACACGTTGGGTTTAACTCTCCCTACAGACACGCGTGTCATCCAAAAATAAAGTTGCCTCACCGCGAATGATTACGCACCCGAGGGGTGCGGCATCCGGCCAAGGCAACTGATCATGGAACTTCAAACACAAACTGCTTTTGTTTCCAATGCAATTCCAACTTCAATTTCCTCATGCCATCGCGCCCCGGCGCAGCAAACCAGGCCCGCGCTGAAAAAGGACGACCGCTGGTCTGATTTTGATGAAGTGCTGAACCTGCTGCACTACGACGGCGAAATCAGCGATGACGACAACAACAGCCTGTACTGGCGTCGGCGTGTCAAGGCCGGGCAGAGCGTGCTGCGCATGGGGCAGCCCTACGAAGGGCTGTACGTGGTGCGGTTTGGCGCGCTCAAGACCGTGATGACGCAGGCGGATGGCACCGAAAACGTGCTGGCGTTTCCGATGAAGGGCAATCTGGTCGGTTTTGACGGCATCTGCAAGGCCAAGTACCTGACCGACGTGATCGCGCTGACCGATTGCGATTTGATCAAACTTCCCGAAACCGCGCTGTTTTCACCGGGTCAGCAGGGTGGCAGCGACCTGGAACGGGTGGCTTACTGGGCCATCAGCCGCGAAATGGCCAACGAGCAAGCCGGGGCCAGCGCCTCGCGCTCGGTCAAGTCAGAAGTGCGCGTGGCGCGGTTCTTGAGAATTCAGTCTGATCGTTTTGCGGCCATGGGCTATTCGCCCCGGCGCTTTACCTTGCCAATGACGCGGCGCGACATTGGCAGCCACCTGAATGTGACGCTGGAGTCGGTTAGCCGGGCGTTTTCGGCGATGAACGATCTGGGCATCATCAGCATCAACCGGCGCGACATCGAAATTTTGTCGTTTGACGCGCTGCAGCGTTTTGAGAACCAGGGACGCTTGAGCAGCTAGCGCCGGACGCGAAAAACCGCCGTCAGAATGACCACCGAACCGCTCTTGGCACGTTGCCAGCGCAGCCATGAAACTACTTCTCGTTGATGACTCAAAACTGGCCGGCAGCCGCATGCAAAGTCAGTTCGGCTGCATTCCAGGCATTACCAGTATCGATTGTGCTGGCACGCTCGGTCAGGCGCGGGCAAGCATCCTGCATGAAAGCCCGGCGCTGGCGGTTCTGCATTTGCATCTGCCAGTTGGCCTTGGCACTGAGATCATTGCCACACTGAAAGCGCTGTCGTCCAACTTGCAGATTGCTGTCCTGACCAACCACGTCAACGACAGTTACCGCGAAATATGCATGACGCTGGGTGCTGACTGGTTTTTTGACAAAGCCACCGAGTTTGATGATCTGTTTGCCTTGCTGAGCCAGCATGCTGCGGTGCGCTGTACCACGGCCGTCGTCAGCAATGGCGCCACGTTGATGGCGTGACCACAAGGGCTTTGGGGTGCTGACTGGCGACGTGCGCAATGCCTGGCTGCCAGGGCATCACCCCGTCGCCGTCATACCCAAGCAGCGAATCGCTGCGATAGGATTTTTCATAGTAAAAATAGCCTCTAGCCCTTTATTCATCTGCACCAATAGCTATGATAAATATAGTTTTCAAAGCTGCAACCGGGCACTCGCTGCCGATGCGAACTGTCGTCTTGGTCAAGCGATGGGACAACCACAGGGGGCGCTTTCCATCGCGCGCCGAGCAGGGTTGCGTCGGGATTCTTGTCACAATACAGTCACACAAAAGACGTAAATTCTGCGCCTGTTGAACCAATCCGGTTTGATTTTCTTTTTTCTTTCAAAGGATTCTTCATGGCAGCAAGCACATTCAAATCCATTCTGGCGACGACTTCATGGGCAGTGATGGGAGCCGTCTCCTTCACTGGTATCGCCGGCGCTCAAGAAATCACTGGCGCTGGCGCCAGCTTTCCCGCCCCGGTCTATGCCAAATGGGCGGCCGATTACAACAAGGCGACCGGTGTCAAAGTCAATTACCAGTCGGTCGGTTCTGGCGCTGGCATCAAGCAAATTGATGCAAAAACTGTTGATTTTGGCGCTTCAGACATGCCGCAATCCGATGAGGTCCTGGCGAAAAAGGGTCAAATTCAGTTCCCCACAGTGATTGGCGGCACCGTGCCGGTGATCAACATCAAGGGCATCGCTCCGGGCCAGATGAAGCTTGATGGTGATGTGCTGGCCGGCATTTACCTCGGCAAGATCACCAAGTGGACTGACCCCGCTATCAAGGCGCTCAATCCTGGCCTGGCATTGCCGGATGCTGACATTGCCCCGGTGCGTCGCGCTGACGGTTCAGGTACCACGTTCAATTTCACCAACTACCTCAGCAACGTCAATGCCGAGTGGAAGGCCAAGATTGGCGAAGGTACCGCCGTGAACTGGCCTGTTGGTGCGGGTGGCAAGGGGAATGAAGGCGTGGCCGCATTTGTCAACCGCCTGCCCAACTCCATTGGTTACGTTGAGTATTCCTATGTCAAGCAAAACAAAATGACTTACACCTTGATGAAGAACAAGGAAGGCGTTTTTGTGCCGCCCAGCGAAGAAGCCTTTGCTGCCGCAGCTGCTGGTGCTGACTGGAACAAAACGTTCTACCAGTTGATCGTTAACCAGCCTGGCAAGGGCACCTGGCCCATTTCTACCGCCACGTTCATTCTGATGCACCAGCAACAGGACAAGCCTGCCAATGCCACTGAAGTGTTCAAGTTCTTCACTTGGGCATTCAAGAGCGGCGACAAGATTGCCGGTGACCTGGACTATGTGGCACTGCCTGACAGCGTGGTTGCTTCCATTGAAAAATTGTGGGGCACGATCAAAGATACATCGGGCAAGCCGGTTGCTTTGAAGTAAACGCCTGACCAGGCACGACTGAAGGAATACCAAGTGGCAGCAACAACAACCCAGCAAGAGATGCCGATGAACCCAACCGGGCCATTGGTCAAACAAGGGGTGGCGAGTATGCCGTCTGTCAAAACTGCGCGCTCAGGGCCGATGGCAGACCGCATCTTTGGCTGGCTGGCCAAGGGTGCGGCACTGTTGACGCTGGGTTTGTTGTTTGCCATTTTGTTGTCCTTGACGGTCAGTGCCTGGCCGGCCATCAGCAAGTATGGCCTGGGTTTCCTGGCCTCCACCACTTGGGATCCGGTGAAAGAAGATTTTGGTGGCTTGGTGATGATCTACGGCACGCTGATGACCTCCATCATCGCGCTGGTCATTGCGGTGCCGGTGAGCTTCGGCATTGCGTTATTTTTGACAGAGCTGTCTCCTGCGTGGCTGAAACGGCCATTGGGTACCGCGATTGAATTGCTCGCCGCCATTCCCTCCATTGTCTATGGCATGTGGGGTTTGCTGGTGTTTAGCCCGATACTGGCCACCTATGTGCAGCAGCCGCTGCAGGGGCTATTCAAAGGAGTGCCGTTCCTTGAGGCCTTTGTCTCTGGTCCACCAGTGGGCATTGGTATTTTGTCGGCTGGCATTATTTTGGCGATCATGATCATCCCGTTCATCGCGGCGGTCATGCGCGACGTGTTTGAGGTCACCCCCACGCTGCTGAAAGAATCGGCATACGGTTTGGGTGCCACGACCTGGGAGGTCGTGTCCACCGTGGTGCTGCCCTATACCAAAGCCGGTGTGATTGGCGGCATCATGCTGGGGCTGGGACGCGCCATTGGTGAGACCATGGCGGTGACGTTTGTCATCGGTAACTTCAACCAGCTCGACTCATTAAGCCTGTTTCAGGCCGCCAACAGCATTACCTCGGCGTTGGCCAATGAGTTTGCTGAAGCCGGAGAAGGGCTGCACCAGGCTTCGCTGATGTATCTCGGTCTGGTGCTATTTTTCATAACGTTTGTGGTGCTTTCGTTGTCCAAGCTGCTGCTGTCTCAACTCAAGAAAAGTGAAGGAACCCAAACATGAGCACCCCTCAAATGGCTGCCAGTAGCCAGGCCAGTATCGCCACGCGTCAGGCCAAGTATGCCCGGCGCAAGCAAATCAATATTGTTGCCCTGTTGCTGTCGTTGTCGGCGATGGCGTTTGGCCTGTTTTGGCTGGCCTGGATTTTGTTTGAAACCATCCGGCTGGGGTTTGCCGGCATGACATGGGCCACACTGTCGCAAATGACGCCGCCACCCAACGACGAAGGTGGTTTGCTCAACGCCATGTATGGCTCGTTTCTGATGGTCACGCTGGCTACTTTTGTGGGCACTCCTATTGGCGTGATGGCGGGCATTTATCTGGCGGAGTTTGAGACCAAGAGCTGGCTGGCTTCGACCACCCGGTTTGTCAATGATATTTTGTTGTCGGCGCCTTCGATCGTCATTGGTCTTTTTGTCTATGCGGTGGTGGTGGCGCGATTCAAGTCGTTTTCTGGCTACGCCGGCATCCTGGCACTGGCCCTGATTGTGATTCCGGTGGTGATTCGCACCACCGAAAATATGCTGCAACTGATTCCTCCGGGGCTGCGTGAAGCGGCATATGCGCTGGGCGCGCCCAAATGGAAGGTTATTTTGAACATCACCATGCGGGCCGCCCGGGCCGGTGTGGTGACTGGGGTGTTGCTGGCGGTGGCGCGCATTGCCGGCGAGACTGCACCACTGCTGTTCACCGCACTGAGCAACCAGTTCTGGACCTCCAGCCTGGGGGAACCCATGGCGAGTTTGCCGGTCACCATTTTCAAATTCGCCATGAGCCCTTATGAAAACTGGCAAAACCTGGCCTGGGCCGGTGTTTTCCTGATTACGCTGGCGGTGTTGGGGCTCAACATTTTGGCTCGGGTGCTGACCCGGACCAAAATCTGATCTCAACGCGGCATCTGACTGAGCAAACGAACCAACAAAGGTTGTCAATGACTATGACGAATGTGACCGAAAAAGCGGAAAAATCCAAGATTTCCGTGAAAAACCTGGATTTCTATTACGGCAAGTTCCATGCCCTCAAGGGGATCAATCTTGAAATCCCTGAGAAGAAGGTAACCGCATTCATTGGGCCTTCAGGCTGCGGTAAATCTACGCTGCTGCGCATATTCAACCGAATGTACGAGCTGTACCCTGAGCAACGGGCGCAAGGTGAAATCATTCTGGACGGCGAAAACCTGCTGACCAGCAAGCAGGACGTGGCACTGCTGCGTGCCAAGGTCGGCATGGTGTTCCAGAAGCCCACGCCGTTTCCGATGTCGATTTTTGACAATATTGCATTTGGCGTGAAACTGTTTGAAGACCTCAGTACCACCGCCATGGAAGAGCGGGTGGAGTGGGCGTTGCGCAAGGCGGCGCTCTGGAATGAGGTGAAAGACAAGCTCAAGCAAAGCGGCTCGAGCCTGTCGGGCGGTCAGCAGCAACGCCTGTGCATTGCGCGTGGCGTGGCGATCAAACCTGAGGTGTTGTTGCTTGACGAGCCGTGTTCGGCGCTTGACCCGATTTCCACCGCCAAGGTGGAGGAACTGATCATTGAGCTCAAGCAGGATTACACCGTGCTCATCGTCACCCACAACATGCAGCAGGCCGCACGTTGCAGCGACTACACCGCGTACATGTACCTGGGCGATTTGATTGAATTTGGCGCAACCGAGCAAATCTTCTTCAAACCCAATCGGCAGGAAACCGAAGACTACATTACCGGCCGCTTCGGCTAGGCATTTTCGAGAACCAACCCATGACTGAAAAACACCTGTCTTCCCAATTCGATGCCGAGCTGAGCGCTGTTTCCACGCGGGTCATGGAACTCGGTGGCTTGGTGGAGTCGCAGATTCGTCAAGCGATTTATGCCTTGTCCCAGTTCAGCGTAGAGGTGGCCAATCAGGTCACAGCCGCTGAGGCGCATGTGAATGCGATGGAGGTGGACATTGATCGCGAGCTCTCCAGCATCATTGCCCGGCGTCAGCCGACTGCGCGCGACCTGCGCCTGCTGATTGCCATCTCCAAAGCCACCGCCAACCTGGAGCGGGTGGGTGACGAGGCCGAGAAGATTGCCCGCATGGTGCGCTCCATCATCCAGAGCGGTGCGCCGCGTTCGCTGCCATCGCTTGAGTTGCGGGTAGCTTCGGACATGGCTTCTGGTCTGCTGCGCAAGGCGTTGGACGCATTCGCCCGTCTCGACACCAGTGCGGCCCTAGCGATCCTCAAGGAAGACGACCTGATCGACAA
>JAIFMT010000157.1:3765-12668 GCA_020048295.1 Rhodoferax sp. | reverse complement strand
GCCATCGGCGGAGGTTGCGAATGCCGCAGACCTCGCAGAGCGCTGGGGTTGGCGCGTGCACCACTGGCAAGGTAGTCTGCCAACAGGGCTTGTCGCACCGTCTCGGATGGCAGATATTGCCCCAGGTAATCCAGCAACGCATTCAGCAGCAGTTCGGGACTCAGCCCGTGGGTTGTGCCAAGGTGCTGCCAAAGCCAATCTGAAAGCGCCAGGAACCGCCAGAATGGCGAAGCCAGCATCGGGTGGCTTGGCAGCCACAGCGCCAGAGTTTGCTTGAAGCGTCCCGAATTGGCCAGCAGTTCCCAATAGCGGGCAAAGCGGGTGAAGCGCTGCACCGTATCGGCATCCAGCACACCCGTGCGCTGCACTGTGTAAGGCGGCTCGGGCGCGTAAACCATGCCATGTGTCTGGGTGTGGCGGGCGATGGGTGCGCCGCGCAGGCGTTTGAGTACGCCAAGCTGAATTTCATGCGGGCCAATGGCAAAAAGCCGATCAAAGCCGTCGGCAAAGCTCTGCAACGTCTCGCCAGGCAATCCAAATATCAGGTCGGCGTGCAGGTGCGCATGGGTGCACGCCAGCAGCCAGCGCAGGTTAACCTCAGTCGCCATGTTGTCCTGACGGCGCGAAATAGTTTGCTGCACCGCCACATTGAAACTTTGCACGCCTACTTCGAGCTGCAGAACGCCTGGTGGGAACTGCGCCAGCATGGCGCACAAGCGCTCGGGCAGGTGGTCGGGGATGACCTCAAAGTGCAAAAACAGCGGCACAGCCGCTGGCGCATCGGCGCGCGCGACGGCGCCCTGGGTGCTAGCGCCAGGCGGTTCGGGGCGTTCCAGCGCAGGCACTGTTGGCCCGAGCTTGTCCAGAAAAAATTGCAGGATACGCACCGAGTGGTCGATTTTGAGGTTGAAGGTGCGATCAACAAACTTGAAATTGCGCGCCCCGCGCTGGTACAGGCGCTCCAGTGCCGCCAGCACCCGGTCAAGTTCAAAAGCCCAGGCGGTTTTGTCGAGCGCGCTCAGGCAAAACTCACACTTGAACGGGCAGCCGCGCGAAGCCTCGAAATACAGCAGCCGGTGTGCCAAATCGGCGGCGGTGTACTCGTGGTCGGGCAATTCAATCTCGGTCAACACCGGTTGAATTCCGGCAATGATCTTGTCTGGTGGTCGCTGGCCAGCCAGCCAGGCACGGCACAGTCGGGCAAAGCTGACCTCGCCCCAGCCGGTGATCACATAGTCCGCCAGCCCGGTGATGGCCTGCGCCACCGTTTCATGGCTGACCTCGGGTCCGCCCAGCACCACGCACACGTCGGGGCGGACGGCTTTGAGCAAGCGCACCAGCGCAGTGGTTTGGGTGACGTTCCAGATGTACACACCCAGGCCAACAATCGGCGGCGCGGCGGGTGCAGCCACAACCGGCCCCAGCGTTTGCAGCAGATCCGCCAGCACCTCTTCCGGCGCGCGTGAAATGGTGTACTCACGCAGCACCGCCTGCGCCCGCAAACCCACGCCGCCATGCCGGTCCAGGTTGGCCAGCAGGTAGCGCAAGCCCAGCGAGGCATGGATGTAGCGCGCATTCAGGGTGGTCAGCACAATGCCAGGCAGGGTGCAGGATTTATGCATCATTTATGCCTCTAGCCCAATAGAGTAAAGCGCTAACAGCTATCAATAACAGAGTTATCAGCAAGCTCACTGCGGTGCCTGCAGGTCCCCGTCGATGTAGCGCCAGCGGCCATCTTCGCGCACAAATCGGCTGATCTCATGCAACCGCACACCACGTCCGTCTTCGCGCCAGCGCGCCACAAATTCGACCACCCCGGCATCACCGCTGGCCTGCGCATGGCGCACTTCCAAACCCAACCATTTGACCGGCGACAGCGTCAGCTCGCCCGGCGCGGTGGACGCATGCCAGGTGGCCAGCAGGTAGTCGATCAGCCCCAACACGTAGGCGCTGTAGCGTGAGCGCATCAGCGCCTCGGGGGTTGGGGCAAACTGGCCCTGTGCCAGACCGGCGTGCCAGACACCGCAGCAGTCGGCGTAGCTATGACCACTGTCGCAAGGGCAGGCAGCATGGGCAGCAAGAGGTGGTTTTTTCATTCGGCTCAACTTCGCTTACGCAGTCCACACCTCCAGTTGCGTCCAGCGCAACACCCAGGCGGGCAGGTCTGCTGCGGGCATCGGGCGGGAAATGCCATATCCCTGCGCCAGTTCGCAGCCAATTGACAGCAGCAAATCACCGTGCGCAGCCGTCTCAACGCCTTCGGCGATGACCTCGCGGTCAAAGGCGCGGGCCAGGCCAATGATGCCGTTGGCGATCGCCAGATCATTGGGGTCGTCCAGCATGTCGCGCACAAAGCTCTGGTCAATTTTCAACGTCGCCACCGGCAGACGCTTGAGGTAGTTGAGCGACGAGTAGCCGGTGCCAAAGTCGTCCAGCGCAAAACTCACGCCCATGGCCTGGCAGGCGCGCATGGCGGTGCTGGCCACCACCATGTCTTCAAACGCACTGGTTTCCAGCACTTCAAGCTGCAGGCCGCCGGGCGGTACGTCAGGAAAATCCGCCAGCAGCTCGGCCAGACGGGTGACAAAGTCGTCCTGCTGCAACTGGCGCGCACCAATATTCACGCTCACCGGCAGCGGCAAGCCCTGCGCGCGCCAAACACGCATTTGCGCCAGCGCGGTGCGGATGACCCATTCACCCACCTCGATGCTGATCGGATCTTGCTCGATGGCTGGCAAAAACACCACTGGCGGCAACAGGCCGCGCTGCGGGTGTTGCCACCGAATCAGCGCTTCGGCACCAGTCACCGCGCCAGTTTTCAGGTTCACCTTGGGCTGGTAGTACAGCACGAACTCTTGACGGTTCAAGGCGCTGCGGATGTGGTCCAGGCTTTCAAGCTGGTTTTTCACGGCCGTATCGTGCGCCACGTCAAACATTTGGTAACGGTTTTTGCCCGACTGCTTGGCCAGGTACATGGCCTGATCGGCGTGGCGCATCAGCAGCTCGGCATCCACGTTATCGTGCGGGTACAGCGTGACGCCCACGCTGGCCGACACCTGTAGCCCCACCAATCCCAGTTTGGTGTTGAGCTCCACCGCACTGGATGCCGCCAGCAATAAGCGCTGCAGCAGTTGCTCGCAGTCTTTGGGTTGCGCCAGCCCCGCCAGCACCGCCACAAACTCGTCACCGCCAATGCGCGCCAGCGTATCGCCCTCACGCAGGGTGTCCTTCATGCGCTGTGCCAGTGCCACCAGCAAGGCATCACCCGCGTCGTGGCCATAGGTGTCGTTGATGTTTTTGAAGCCGTCGAGGTCGAGGTAGGCCACTGCCAGCAAACTCTGTTGGCGCTGGCTTTGCCGCATGGCCTGATGCAGACGGTCGGCCAGCAGCAATCGGTTGGGCAGCTGCGTGAGCGCATCAAAATGCGCCAGATTCTCAAGCTGCTGCTGGTAGGCTTTCATGACGGTGATGTCGGCAATCACCCCGACCAGCCCAAGCTTGTTGCCAGCCAGGTCGCGAAACAGCTTGCCGGTCAGGTGCGCCCAAAAATCCTCACCATTGGCGCGCCTGAACTTGAGGTCCAGGTCCACCATGGGAATTTCGCTGTTCATCAGCGCCTGCATCCGCTGCCGGCGCAGGTCAATTTCCCGGGGGTCCACCAGCGCGACATATTCCATGCCGATCAACTGGTCCATCGGGTAGCCGAACATCTCGGACATGCCTACATTGGCTTGGGTGATGCGGCCAGTCAGGTCCACCAGGTAAATCGCGATAGGCGCGGTATCGATGATCTGGCGCACCATCAGCTCGCTGGTGACCAGCTGCTGATTCACGGTTTCGAGCTGACCCTGAGCCGCTTTGCGCTCATTGATTTCGGTTTGCAAGGTGTCGTTCACGCTGGCCAACTGGTGCGTGCGCTCCTGTACCCGGCGCTCAAGCTGCTGGCGGGCCGCTTCCAGTGCCTGCTGCTTTTCCAGCAATTCGGCCTGCGTGGCACACAGGCTGTCGGTCATGTGGTTGAAGGCGCGCGACAGGTCACCCACCTCGTCGTCCACTTCAACTGGCGCGCGGGCTTGCAGGTTGCCCTGCGCAATGCGCTGCGTTACGCCCATCAAGCGCGCTGAGCAGCGAGAGCAGAAAAATCGTCGCCATCAAGGCGCTGGCACCGTAAATGCGCTGCTGTATGACTTGCCCAACGCTGGCACTGGCCTGGTTGAAGCCGCCTTGAATCGCATCGGAGATGTCAGTCAGCTCCTTTTCAGTCGCCTGGTTGCGTGCCCGGTAGCGCAGGTAGCTCTCAAAACTCGCTACATAGTCGCGTGCATCGCGCTGCACGCGAAACAGCAGGCGCTGCAACTGCGGGTTGCGGCTGGGCGCGGCGCTGCTTTGGTCAAGCTGCGCCAGCGCGCTGCGCAGTCCGGCCATCTGTTCATCCATGGAAGCATTGAGCAGGTTGGCCTGCATCCCGAAACCGGCCCACTGCAGCTCCTGAACATGGCCGCGCACATTGTCGGCCAGGGCGCGATCGGGCAACTCACGCGGGTCCACCTGCACCTCGCCGAGTTGCGCCACCATACGCTGACCCAGTGCCACGGCGCGACTTTGCAGGGCCGCCTTTTGATCAGCCTCGGCCATGTATTTCTGGAACTGGAGCTTGAAGTCGTCCAGCTGCGCCGGCATGGCGCGCAGTTGCGCATCATCCAGCGTCACGGCGATGCGGTCGAGCTGCCGGCGCGTTGCCTCCAGCCTGAAAAACACCTGTTGCGCCGACTCGCGGGAATGTGTGTTGACATAGCCGCTGGCGATCAAACGCACCCGGTCCACTTCGCTGATGGCCTGCTGCAAATCGTGCTTGATGCTGAACTGGTGCACGATGGACCCTGCCGCCAGGCCGCTGACCAGCGCGTTGACAATGATCAGGGCGATCAGCACGCCAAAGCTGCTGCCGATCTTTTCGCGAAACTTGAGCTGGCTGAGCGTGCGCACGGGTTCAGCGCAGGCGGTTCAGGGTTTGAAACTGGGCGGCTGCGTCGCTGGCCAGCTTGTCCAGAATCTGCGCGTGCGCATCCGGAAACGCCAGAAACTCCGAGAACGCATTGAGCCCCAGCTCAGCCACCGCCGGCGGGGTGGACAGGTCATAGTTGAAGGCAAAGTGTGGGCTCTTGTCGATCTCGTTGACCACCCGTTGCTGCAGTTCGGTGTAAAAACTGCGCGGCACCAGCATATTGGGCGCCAGCGCACCCGAGCCCCGGCTGATGGCCTGCTGCGCCTCAATGCCCGCCAGATACACCATGGCTTCTTTGGCACCCGCCTTGTTGACCGCTTTCTTGGGCAACACCAGCCCGTCGATCGGCCCTAGCGCCACCAGCGGTAGCCGGGCATCGATCACCGGAAACGGGAAAAAATCAAAGTCTTTACCCGCCACCCATTGATGCGTTTCATTGCCAAAGTAGCCAATGTTCCAGGTGCCCATCAGCGTCATGGCGGCTTGCCCCGAAAACACCTGCTCATTGGCACCACTGTCCCAGGCCAGGTCGTTTGGCCGGGGGTTGAAATACCCGGCCTTGAGCAACTGCGCCCAGCGCGCGAACACGGACCTGACGGATGGATCGTTGTAGCTTGCGTTGCCCTGCATCAGCTTCTGGCGAAACTCATAAGGCGCGGT
Organism: Rhodoferax sp.; assembly: GCA_020048295.1. The sequence continues at coordinate 7,003 of JAIFMT010000157.1, read as the reverse complement.
GCGCAGCAACAGCAGGTCAAACCAGAACTGTGCCGGCCATTTGTCTTTGGCACCCAGCGCAATCGGGGTGATGCCCCGGGCTTTGAGCGCCGCACACAGGCCCAGAAACTCGTCCCAGGTGGAGGGTGGGGTCAGCTGGTGGGCTGCAAACACTTTCTTGTTGTAGAAAAACACCACATCATGCTGCGTCAGTGGAATGAAGTATTTTTTGCCTTGGTAAACGCTGGCGGCGCTGATCAACCCCGCCGAAAACCGCTTGTCCAGCTCGGCTTGTTGCCAGATGTCGTCTATAGGCTCCAGGTCGTTCACGATGGACGCAGTGCGCGCACCGGCCCAGTAGGAGTACAGGTCGGGCGGCTGGCCAGACTGCAGCGTGTCCTGAATGCTGCTCTTGAACGCCTCGTGATCAAGTGAAATGGCTTTGAGCTCATACCGTGTATTGCTGCGATTGAAGGCGCGCGCCATGTCGTCAATGCCGCCACTGAGTGAATCGGTGAAGTAGTGCAAAAAAGTGATGCTGGATTTGGGCGCAGCCTGGGTCGAGGGTTCGGGTGCGCGTTCACACCCGGCCAGGGCAAGCAAGCCCACCAGACACATCAACCAGTAACGAGAAAACGTCATGCAGGACTCCAGCAAAGGTTACAAAGTTTATCGGCTTTCAACATCAGCTTCGGCGCAAGGTCGTACCGGTGCCGGTGCCGATGGCGACCGGCGGACTGGCCTGTGATCCAGGCATTTAAGTGACCGATGTCACCGTGTCTGCCATACCCAGGGATGTATCATTAAAACTTGAGCAATTTGCTGGAGATTTACGTTATGAACAAACAAGCCGCACCAACGCCCCCAACCGCACCGCATGGCCGGCTGGAGCATATGCCGGTTTCCCTATTTGCCACCGTCATGGGTTTGGCCGGTACCACCATTGCACTGGAAAAGGCCGAGCACATCTGGGCCTGGCGGGTGGCACCCAGCAGCATCATGCTGTGGCTAACAGCGCTGGTCTTTGTCACCATCAGCGGGTTTTACGCAGCAAAATTCATACTGCACCGCCAGCATGTGCTGGCTGAGTTCAACCACCCGATTCGCATGAGCTTTTTTCCGGCGATGTCGATCGGCATGATTCTTTTGGCCATTGCTGCCATGGGCCAGTACCCCGGTGTGGCTTTTTATCTATGGGCCGGTGGCGCCGCCGTGCAACTGGCATTCACGTTGGTGATTTTGTCAAACTGGATGCACCATGAAAAATTTCAGGTGCAGCACAGCAACCCTGCTTGGTTCATCCCGATTGTGGGCAATATTCTGGTGCCGATTGTCGGTGTGCCGCTGGGCTACCCCGAGGTGTCGTGGTTCTACTTCAGCGTCGGGCTGATGATGTGGACACCGCTGCTGGCGGTGCTGTTTAACCGCTTTTTCTTTCATCCAATGATCCCGACCAAGCTGCTGCCCACGCTGTTCATTCTGATAGCGCCACCAGCGGTGGGGTTCATCTCGTGGGTCAAACTGCACAACGGGGTGGTGGATGACGTAGCGCGCATTTTTTACTACTTTGCACTGTTCATCACCATGCTGCTTTTTTCACAGGTCAAGTACTTCTGGAAACTGCAGTTTGCGTTGCCCTGGTGGGCTTATTCGTTCCCGATCGCCGCCATGACCATTGCCACCACAGTGATGCTGGAGAAGGTGGGGGGCACTTTCTTCTCGGTGTTGGCGCAGTTTTTGCTGATGTTTCTGGTGCTGCTGGTAGCGATGATCAGCGTACGCACTGTTCGAGCCATGCTGCGCGGCCAGATTTGTGTGCCCGAATAGCGCCGCCAGCCCAAGCCCCTCCATGAACAGCACCCAACATGGCGAAAGCCGTGACGCCAGCTTGGCCCGCTGATCGCACGGTATCGTGCCAGTCTGGGTAGGCTTGCAACTTCCGCAACGTCAGAAGATATACTTTTTATAGCAATGAAGTATTTATTCGTAAACGGCCTAGGTATTATTTTTGCCTAAATATAGGCGCAGTATTTACTCGCTTTTTGCTGCTGCATTGCACCATTTACTGCTTCAAGGAAATAGAATCAATGCAGTCACGCCGGGGACGGTGTGGCCGATTTGACAGCACTAAACCTTTTTTGGGAGCGTGAAAATGGCAAATTTTGAGACCTCGAGCTTTGGTGAAAAACGATCCCGTGACCCGCGCTATGTCAGCCAGCTGACGCGCAACACCTTCGCCATGATTCTGGCGGGTGGCCGTGGCAGCCGTTTGCACGAACTTACCGACTGGCGTAGCAAGCCAGCTGTGCCGTTTGGCGGCAAATTCCGCATCATCGATTTCCCCTTGTCCAATTGTGTCAATTCTGGCGTGCGCCGGGTCGGTGTCGCCACCCAATACAAGGCGCAAAGCCTGATCCGGCACCTGCAGCTGGGCTGGAGTTTTCTGGATGGTCGCTTGGGCGAGTTCATCGAAATCATGCCGGCGCAGCAGCAAATGGACGACTCACACTGGTACCAGGGTACCGCCGATGCAGTATTCCAGAACATGCGGGAACTACGCCACGCCAACCCGGAATATGTATTGATTCTTTCGGGCGATCACATTTACCGCATGGACTATGGCCGCATTCTGGCAGCCCACGTTGAGCGGCGCGCTGACCTGACAGTGGCCTGCATCGAAGTGCCATTGAAAGAAGCCACTGGCTTTGGCGTGATGACCATTGACGAGGACGAGCGCATCGTCGAGTTCATGGAAAAGCCGGCCAACCCCACGCCCATGCCCGGCAACCCCGACATGGCGCTGGCAAGCATGGGTATCTACGTTTTCAACGCCCGCTTCTTGTTTGAACAACTGCTGCGCGATGCCGACGACCCCAAGTCCAGTCACGATTTTGGCAAGGACGTTATTCCGCATTGCGTGAAGCGTTATCGCACTTTTGCGCAAAACTTTGCCGAGAGCTGCGTGACCGAGCCTGACAAGCCTACCTATTGGCGCGATGTCGGCACGCTGGATGCCTATTGGGCTGCCAACATGGACCTGATTCAAGTCACACCCGACCTCAATTTGTACGACGAGTCCTGGCCCATCTGGACCTGGCAGCAGCAAAGCCCGCCAGCCAAGTTTGTTTTCAACGACGACGACCGGCGCGGACAGGCGGTGGATTCAATGGTGTCAGGCGGCTGCATCATCAGTGGCGCTACGGTGCGCCAATCGATGCTGTTTTCAGGTGTACGGGTGCACAGCTATTCGCTGATTGAA
>JAIFMT010000157.1:0-3757 GCA_020048295.1 Rhodoferax sp. | reverse complement strand
GTGGGCCGCCATTGCATTCTTAAAAGGTGCATTCTGGACAAGAATTGCTACCTTCCAGAAGGCACGCACATCGGGGTGAACCCAGAGGAAGACCGAAAGCGTTTTCATGTGACCGATTCCGGCTTGACGCTTGTCACTGAAGCCATGCTGGGACAATGCAAGATCAGTATCCGCTGATGTCGCAACGGGCAGCCTGTAACGAGCTAAAGGTTGGTTGGTGTTTGTGACACCACTCATCGTCAGCCACCAGCATGTCAACCACGCGCAGACTCAGTCCTCCATTGGGCTGCAATTGGTAGCCACCACACAGTGGACAGGCCAACCCACGCTCTGCCAGAGGCACCGTCTGGCTGCAGTGCTTGCACCAGGCTTGACCCTCTGGCTGTTCAAACGCCAGCTCGGCACCTTCAAGCAGCGTGCCTGGTGCGATCGAGGTTAGTGCAAACTGCAGCGCCTGCAGCTCCACATTGGCAAGTTTGCCAACCTCAAGGCGCAGCTGAGTGACACGCTTGAAGCCTTCGCGCCGGGCGCTGCCTTCAACCAATTGCAGGATGCTGCCCGCCAGGCTGAGTTCATGCATGGTGGCTTTGTGCCGGCAAGCGACTGGCCAGCCAGTCTTGCGCCCAGACCAGCGCGGCTGCCAGATGGTCTTGCGCGGCTGCACTGATGGGCTCGCCCAACTCAAAACGCTCGCCACGAATCGCCAGCAGATGTGCAGACGGGGCGGCGCAACCCTGGGTGTCCAGAAATACTTGCAATACCGCCTCGGGTGACAACGCGTGGCTGGTGTAGCTGATGTCCTGGCGCGCTTGCGGCAGCAACACCTCAAACGGTGCGGCGCAGTTCAGGCTGGCATCAATGAACAATACTGCTGCTCGGCCAACAAGGTCGAGCGCGTGTTCGATGTTGAGCTGGTAGTCATCCAAGAAAGCCACCTGACCCTGCAACGCCGCCGGCAACTGCGTCTGTAGCGCCGCCACACACAGCGGCCCAAGCGCATCGTCGCCCCTGCTCAGGTTGCCCCAACCCAACACCAGCACCGGTGCAACTGGCGTAAGTGCAACATCAATTGGCGACTGGGTCATACCAAACAACTACATTAGTTATAGCTAACAACGCTTTCCCTAAAAGGGCTATAGCCAAATTTTATTCAAGAAATAGGGCCGCTTCTCGGGTTAACCCGCCGTCGGGAGACTTTTGCACCCGGTCAAGCAAACTGCCGTCTGCGGCCAGCAATTGCACATCCAGTGGCATCTGGCCGAGCGCATGGGTGGCACATGACAGGCAGGGGTCGTAAGCGCGAATGGCGACCTCGATGTGGTTGAGCAAACCCTCGGTGAGCTCGTGGCCATCCAGGTACTCGCGTGCCACCGAGCGCACCGCCTCGTTCATGGCCTGGTTGTTGTGGGTGGTGGACACAATCAGGTTGCAGCGTGTCACCAAATCATCATCACCCACGTCATAGTCGTGGATTAATGTGCCGCGTGGTGCTTCAATGATGCCGACACCGCTGCGCTGACGCACGCCGCTACTGACCAGATCGCCGGCCAGCAAGGCCGGGTCGTCCAGCAGTTCGGCAATCACCTCCACGGCGTGCAGCAGTTCGATCATGCGCGCCCAGTGGTAGGCCAGTGAGGCATGCACCAGGTCGCCTTGACCCCAGGCGACGAATGCCTGGCGCTCAATTTCAGCCAACTCACTGGGGATGAAGTCGCAGTTTTGCACCCGCGCCAGCGGCCCAACGCGGTACCAACCCAGCTCGCGCCCGAGGCTGCGAAGATGCGGAAACTTCATGTAGCTCCAGGGGCGCACCTCTTCTTCGATGAGGTCCAGGTAACGCTGGTCAGTCACCCCATCAGCCAGAATTTTGCCGTGGTCGTCACGCACCCGCAGCACACCGTCGTACAAGTCCATGGCACCGTCAGCACGCACGATCGACATCAGGTTGGAGCGGAAACTGCCAAAGCTGTTGTAGAGCGCCGGGTTTTGGGCATGCAGCTGTTTGGCAATGTCCACGGCCTCTTGCGCCCATTGCAACATCTGCGGCAACTGCCGTTTGAGCTCGTCGCGCTCTGCTGCGGTGACCAGCTTGTTGATGCCGCCGGGCACTGCGCCGGTGCCGTGCACCCGCTTACCCGAGGTGATACGAATCACCTCCTGGCCAAACTTGCGCAGCAAAATGCCTTTTTTGGCGACCTCGGGGTAAGCCTGCGCGATGCCGACAATGTTGCGCTGCGCCACGGCAGAGTCAAAGCCAAACAGCAAATCGGGCGACGACAGGTGAAAAAAATGCAACGCGTGTGATTGCAGCATTTGCCCGTAGTGCATCAGGCGGCGCACCCGGTCGGCACTGGCGGGCACTGGCACAGCGCCAACAATATGGTCAAACGCCTTGGCAGCTGCCAGGTGGTGAGACACCGGGCAGATGCCACACAGGCGCTGCACCATCACCGGAACCTCCCAATAGGGGCGGCCTTCGATAAATTTCTCAAACCCCCGAAATTCAACAATATGCAGCCGCGCCTGTTTGACATGGTTGTCGGCATCCAGCAGCAGCGTGACCTTGCCGTGGCCCTCAACGCGCGACACTGGGTCTATCGCCACCCGGCGCAAACCTTGCGGGTTGCTGGCAGTCTCCAGATCAAAACTCATGAATGTTCCTGGTGGGTTGGGAGGCAAGGCTCACTGGACGCCAATCAAAAAGCGTGACGCTAGTCATAGTGGATCAGCCCGTGCCCCAGTTGCGGGGTACGCCCGGCAAGCAAATCGGTCAAAAATGCCCAAAATGCGTCCCCACTGGGGGGACAGCCAGGTAAGAAATAGTCCACATGCACCACTTCATGAATCGGATGCACATGGTTGAGTGGCAACGGCAGTTCGGGGTCGTTGGGAATCTGGTTGCCGGTACTGCCACCAGCCTGGCGGCAATAAACGTCGCGCAACATCTGCCCAACATCGCGCTGGTTGCGTTGCGCTGGCAAGCCACCATTGATGGCACACGCACCCACCGCCACCAGCGTCTTGCAGTGAGACCGAAAATCGCGCAGTACATCAACGTTTTCGGCATTGCACAGGCCACCTTCGATCAGACCAATGTCGCAGCGGCCGATCTGCTTGATATCGGTCAGCGGCGAGCGGTCAAATTCGACCAGTTCAAGCAATTGCAACAAACGTTCATCAATATCAAGCAGCGACATGTGGCAGCCAAAGCAGCCCGCCAGCGACACGGTGGCCAGTTTGAGTTTGCGCGGCGCGTGTAGCGGCAGCGCAGGCTCCGGGCCAAAATGGGGTGTGACGTTCATGCGGCACCCTCCTCAATTTGTTGTGACACTGGTTTGACATCAAAGCGGCGCTGACCGATCGGCACCACAAAGCCCCGGCGCTTGTGCAATATGGCACCTACAGGGCAGATGTGGGCGGCCTGATCAGCTGGACTGATGGCACTGTCTTGCAGTCGACCACTAGGGCTGTTGACCAACAGGTGGGTATGAATACCGTGACCACCAATGGCAAAAACGTCCTTGCCATCTGACTCATGGCTGGCGCGCACACACAGGCTGCACAAAATGCAGCGGTTCAGGTCAAGCATCAGATCTGGGTGGCTGGCATCCACCGGCCGGTCGGGGTAAAACTCTTCAAAATGTGGCCCCTCCATGCCCATGTCGTAGGCGGTGGCTTGTAGTCGGCAGTTGCCACTTTTTTCGCACGACGGACAAAAGTGATTGCCCTCGACAAACAACATTTGCAGCAAGGTTTT
>JAIFMT010000125.1 GCA_020048295.1 Rhodoferax sp. | reverse complement strand
GATTCCATGGAAGGCCCAACGCCAATTTCAGCGCTGATCCACGCTGCAACCATGGTGACGGCAGGCATTTTCATGGTCGCGCGCATGTCACCGTTGTTTGAGTTGAGCGATACCGCGCTGAACTTCATTTTGGTGATCGGCGGCATCACTGCCCTGTTCATGGGTTTTCTTGGCATCATCCAAAACGACATCAAGCGGGTGGTGGCGTATTCCACGCTATCGCAGCTGGGTTATATGACCGTGGCTTTGGGCGCATCTGCGTATTCTGTGGCCGTGTTTCACCTGATGACCCATGCGTTTTTCAAGGCATTGTTATTCCTGGCGGCCGGTTCAGTCATCATGGGTGTGCATCACAACCAGGACATTCGCTGGATGGGTGGTTTGCGCAAATACATGCCAATCACATGGATCACCTCCTTGCTGGGTTCGCTGGCGCTCATTGGCACACCGCTGTTTTCTGGTTTCTACTCCAAAGACGAGATCATCATGGCAGTGCATGCCAGCAACTTGCCAGCTTCAGGATTTGCCTATTTTGCAGTTTTGGCGGGCGTATTCATTACGGCTTTCTATTCTTTCCGCATGTATTTCCTGGTGTTTCATGGGGCCGAGCGATTTGACAAAAATCCACAGGCGCACCACGGTCACGGCCACGATGACCATGGTTCCCATGGCAGTCACCACAACCCACATGAATCTCCCTGGGTTGTGACCCTACCGCTGGTGTTGCTGGCTATTCCTTCGGTGTTCATTGGTTATTTGACGATAGAGCCCTTGTTATTTGGTGGCGTATTGACCGATGCTATTTTTGTGAATTCCGAGATTCACAAGGCAATCGAGGTGCTGCGCGAAGAATTCCATGGCCCAATGCAACTCGCCTTGCATGGTCTGACGGCTGCACCGTTCTGGTTAGCTTTGGCGGGTGTCGCTTCTGCCTACTACCTGTACATGGTCAATACCAAATTGCCTGCGGCGATTCAACGCAGCGTCATGCCAGTGTTCAATCTGCTTGACAACAAATACTACATGGACTGGTTTAACGAGAACGTCCTGGCCGCCGGTGCACGAGGTCTCGGCATTGTGTTGTGGAAGGTGGGCGATCAGACCCTGATCGACGGCGCTTGTGTCAATGGTTCCTGGCGCGTCGTCGGCTGGTGTTCCGGCATCATCCGCAAACTGCAAACCGGCTACCTGTACGACTACGCCCTGACCATGGTGCTGGGTGTTTTCGTCTTGATGACGTATTTCGTCTGGCTCAAATAGGAGAAAACTGAAAATGGGTTTGTTGAGCCTGGCTATTTGGACACCGGTTGTATTCGGTGTCGTGCTGCTAGCCCTTGGTCGAGACGACCAAGCGCAGGCGGTGAGATGGATTGCATTGATTGGGGCGTTGGTCAGTTTGCTGGTGACGTTCCCACTGTACCTTCAGTTTGATGCATCAACTGCGGCCATGCAGTTTGGCGAAATGGCGCCCTGGATTGGGCGCTTCAACATCAACTACCACTTGGGAATTGATGGCATCTCGATTTGGTTTGTGTTGTTGACTGCTTTTATCAACCTGATCGTCGTGATTGCGGGTTGGGAAGTCATTACCAGCCGTGTCAACCAATACATGGGCGCTTTTTTGATCCTGAGTGGATTGATGATTGGCGTGTTTTGTGCACTCGATGGACTGCTGTTCTTTGTGTTTTTTGAAGCGACCCTGATCCCGATGTACCTGATCATCGGTGTTTGGGGTGGGCCAAACAAAATCTACGCTGCATTCAAGTTCTTTTTGTACACCTTGCTGGGTTCTCTGTTGATGCTGATCGCGTTGATTTACCTGTACAACGCCTCTGCTGGCAGTTTTGACTTGACCGTCTGGTACAAACTCAAGCTGGGCCAGACAGAGCAAACATTGTTGTTCTTTGCATTTCTTGCAGCGTTTGCGGTCAAAGTGCCTATGTGGCCGGTTCATACTTGGTTGCCTGATGTCCACGTTGAGGCACCGACTGGCGGTTCGGCGGTGCTGGCGGCCATCATGCTCAAGTTGGGTGCCTACGGTTTTTTGCGCTTTTCCCTGCCCATAACGCCGGATGCATCGCATGAGTGGGCTGGCTTGATGATTGGTTTGTCGCTGGCTGCAGTGCTGTATGTCGGGTTGGTCACCATGGTGCAGAAGGACATGAAAAAGCTGGTGGCGTATTCGTCCATTGCTCACATGGGTTTTGTCACGCTTGGCTTTTTCATATTCAGCGACCTTGGCGTTGCTGGTGGCATCATCCAGATGATTTCGCACGGCTTCGTATCGGCGGCCATGTTCCTGTCGATTGGTGTGCTCTACGACCGTATGCATTCGCGTGAGATTGCCAGCTACGGTGGAGTGGTGAACACCATGCCTAAGTTCACCGCTTTCGCCTTGTTGTTTTTTATGGCTAATTGTGGTTTGCCCGGTACCGCAGGTTTTGTTGGTGAATGGATGGTGATTCTGGGTGCCGTCAAGTTCAACTTCTGGGTGGGTATGGCGGCAGCCAGTGCGTTGATCTTTGGCGCGGCTTACTCATTGTGGATGTTCAAGCGCGTCTATTTTGGTGCAGTGGCCAATGACCACGTCAAAGAACTGAAGGACATCAACGCGCGCGAGTTTTTGTTCTTGAGCTTGCTGGCCATTGCTGTGCTGTACATGGGTATCTATCCCAAGCCGTTCACTGATGTGATGGATGTGTCGGTGGCTGAATTGCTCAAACACGTCGCGCAGTCAAAATTGCCTTGACCGTTCTGTGCAGACCCCTGGAAATAAGAGAATTAAATGATTGACAAACTTAGTTTGATCGCGGTCTATCCCGAACTGCTCCTCATGATCATGGCTTGCGTGGTTGCCATGTTTGACTTGGGTGTCAAGGGTGTCGGTCGCACGGCAACTTATGTGTTGACGCTGTTTACCTTGGCAGCGGTGGCGGGTCTGCAGGCCAGTTACGCGGTGACAGGGGAAACGATTTATGGCTTTGGCAACATGGTGGTCAGCGATGCAATGGGGAATTGGCTGAAGTGTTTTGCCGCTTTGGCTGTCATGGTGACGCTGATTTATGGTCGTGGCTATGCGGTCGGGCGTGACATGTTGCGCGGTGGCGAGTTGTTTACCTTGAGCCTGTTTTCGCTGTTGGGCATGTTCGTCATGATCTCGGGCAACAACTTTTTGGTCATTTACATGGGCATCGAGTTGCTGACCTTGTCCAGCTACGCCTTGGTGGCGTTGCGGCGCGACAACGCGGTCGCGATTGAAGCGGCCATGAAGTATTTTGTGTTGGGTGCACTGGCCTCTGGCTTTTTGCTCTACGGCATGTCGATGTTGTATGGTGCGACCGGTTCGCTCGACCTGCATGAGGTCTTCAAAGCCATCAACTCGGGGCAGATCAAACATCAGGTGTTGATTTTCGGACTGGTGTTCATGGTCGCCGGTCTGGCTTTCAAGCTTGGTGTGGTGCCATTTCACATGTGGATTCCCGATGTTTATCAGGGGGCGCCAACGGTGATTACCCTGTTGATCGGTGGCGCACCCAAGCTGGCTGCTTTTGCTGTTTTTATCCGTATCCTGGTAGAGGGCTTGTTGCCACTGGCGATTGATTGGCAGCAGATGCTGATGTTCATGGCCATAGCGTCGCTGTTGATCGGCAATTTCGCCGCTATTGCGCAGACCAATATCAAGCGCATGCTGGCGTTTTCCACCATTTCCCATATGGGCTTTGTGCTGATCGGTTTGATGTCGGGTGTACTGAATGGGCATACCCAGGCCGCTGGCAGTGCTTATGGCTCTGCCATGTTTTATGTGGTCTCGTATGTGTTGACCACATTGGCCAGTTTTGGCATCATTTTGCTGTTGTCTCGTCAGGGGTTTGAGAGCGAAGAGATTGCTGACTTTGCCGGCCTCAATCAACGCAGCCCGTATTACGCGGGCATTATGGCTATGTGCCTGTTTTCACTGGCGGGCATTCCACCGATGGTCGGGTTCTACGCCAAGCTCGCCGTGTTGCAGGCATTGCTGGCATCAGGTGGTGGTGCTTATGTGGCACTGGCGGTGTTTGCCGTGATGATGTCACTGGTGGGCGCGTTTTACTATTTGCGTGTCATCAAGCTGATGTATTTTGATGCGCCGATGACCGCATCTGAGGTGAGTGCGCCGATGGACGTTCGTGCCACCTTGACGCTTAACGCGGGTTTATTGCTGGTTCTTGGGATTGTGCCTGGCGGTTTGATGACCCTGTGTGCCAGTGCGGTTGCCAAGATGTTGACCAGTTGAGGGTCCTGAAAACTCATCTATTGCTTCCCATGATCAGGTCGGTTATTTTGAAAACTGTTGATGGTCATGGCACATCTTTCTGAAAAGACGCTGGCCAGTCAGGCGCTGTTCAAGGGCAAGTTTTTGCATGCCTTTCTCGATACGGTCGAACTGCCCAATGGAGTTTGCGCTACCCGCGAGTATGTCGTTCATCCCGGCGCTGTGATGGTCATTCCGATGTTGCAGGACGCGCAGGGTGATTTGCGTTTGGTGCTGGAGCGTCAATTCAGATACCCGGTGGGGCGGGTCATGATTGAGTTTCCTGCAGGGAAAATTGATCCTGGCGAGGATTCATTGCTGTGCGCACAACGTGAGTTGCGTGAAGAAACTGGCTACAGCGCCTCATCGTGGGCTTTTGCGGGTTGCCTGCATCCGGTTATCGCCTATTCGACAGAACACATTGATATCTGGTTTGCCCGCGGGCTATCCCTGGGTGAGCGTAGCCTCGACGAGGGCGAACTGCTCGAAGTGTTTACCGCGACACCTTTGCAATTGCTGGGGTGGTGTCGGGATGGCACGGTCACCGATGCCAAGACACTGGTCGCCGCGCTCTGGTTGCAGAATATGTTGTCCAACGCCTGGACGCTGGATTGGTCGGAAAACAGCGGCGATTGAAACCCCCGCATCATGATTGTCTTTGACCTGCAATGTTCCGCACAGCACGTGTTTGAAGGCTGGTTTGCCGGTGTGGATGACTTTCAACAACAATGCCAGCGTGGCTTGCTGCTTTGCCCTTTGTGTGGAGATTCAGCGGTGAGTAGGCGCTTGAGTGCGCCTCGCCTCAACCTTGGCACACGACTTGAACCACCTGATAGGGAGCTACGTTCATCCGACGAGGCTGCTGAGGCTGGGACGCCATCTGCCAGTGTCGTGGATGCTCCGGAAAACGCCCTCCAGCGAGCTTGGGTGGAGGCCGCGCGGCATATCGTGGCCAGCACTGAAGATATGGGTAACAATTTCAGCCTGGAGGCGCGTCGCATCCATTACGGCGAAGTGGTTGAACGTGGCATCCGTGGCTACGCAACGCTGGCTGAAACCCTCGCGTTGCTCGACGAGGGCATCGCTGTCATGCCACTGGTGTTGCCAGAAGCTTTCAAGAAGACCTTACAGTAGCCAGCACCTCGCCTCTGTGCGAAGTCAAGGACTGGCAAGCAAACCATCTCCGGAGACAAAAAAATGACACACGCCTCTCTCATCAATCTGCGTGCTTACACGCTCGAAAACGCTGGCTCGTCTGCCGCCGAACTGACTGAATTTGTCACGGCCTACTACGAAAGCGCCGACCCCGATGTCCTGCAAGTGCGCGATCCGGAGCATCTGCTGGCCATTGCCCGCGCCCATTTTCGCCTGCTTGATCAACCGGCCAACGCCAGTGGGTCCCGTGTGCGGGTTTATAACCCGAGTCTGGCTGAAGACGGCTTTATCAGCGAGCACACGGTGATTCAGATCGTTCACGACGATATGTCATTTTTGGTGGATTCGGTCACTATGGCTGTGAACCGCTCGGGCCGCATTGCGCACTGGATCGTGCACCCGCTGCTGATGGTCGAGCGAAATGCGCAGGGTCACCTGGTTAAAACACGGCTTGCCACGGCCGACGGCCCGGCCCCGGTGCAGGTCAAGTCGCTGATTTTTGTTGAATGCGATCGCATCGTTCGTCAGTCTGATCGCGATGCGTTGGCGACCGAACTGGTGCGCGTACTGAACGATGTGCAGGCCGCCGTGACCGATTGGCCCGCCATGCTGGCTCGGCTACGGTGTCTGTGCGACGACTCGTCGCGCGCTAATCTGCCGACACTGGCGCAACAAGAAGGCATTGAATTCTTGCGTTGGCTGGAAGACAAGCACTTCACCTTTCTGGGTGCACGTGATTACGCGTTGCAGCATCAGGGCGACAGCATCAGTCTGCTGGCTTTGCCGCAATCCGGGCTTGGCATATTGCGTGGGGAGCCGCGCACGATGCTCTGCCCCTTGCCCACCGATGCACAAATTTATCTGCATTCTGACCAGTTGGTGATGGTCACCAAGGCCATGACCCGTGCCACGGTGCACCGGCCCGCCTGGCTGGATTACATTGCCGTCAAGCGCTGTGACGAAAGTGGCAAGGTGGTGGGCGAATCTCGTTTTTTGGGGCTTTACACCTCCAAAGCGTATGCTGCACCAGTGTCTGAGATCCCGCAAATTCGCCAGCGAACCGCGCAGGTGATGCACGCAGCTGGCTTGATACCCGACAGCCACGCAGCCAAATCCTTGCAAGCGATTCTCGATGCCTACCCGCGTGATGAATTGTTTCAGGTGGAGCCGGATACGCTGATTGAGCATGCGCTTGGCATCTTGCGATTGCAGGAGCGTCAGCGCACACGGCTGTTCACCCGACGCGATCCGTTTGGCCGCTTTACCAGCGTGCTGGTGTTTGTGCCGCGTGACCGTTACAACACCGAACTGCGCAGCCGCATCGGGCAGGAACTCAGCCGCACGCTCGATGGGCAGTCGATCGAATTCACCCCGATGCTCACCGACCACCCGCTGGCCCGCATTCACTATCTGGTCAGGGCGCGTACGCTGGCACCGGCTCACCCCGACCTTTCAGCGCTGGAAGTTCGCATTGCCCGCCTGGCCCAACGTTGGGAGGATGAGTGCAAGACTGCGTTGCTACAAATTCACGGTGAGAGCCAAGGCATGTTGCTGGCCAAGCGTTTTTCCAATGCCTTTTCGCAGGCATACCGGGACGACTTTTCCGGTATCGTGGCGGCCGACGACAGCCTGACGCTGGCCCAGCTGTCCGGCGACAGCAATCTGGCGGTCAAGCTTTACCGTCCGCTCGATGCACTCGCTGGCGAAATGCGCCTCAAAATTTACCGTATCGGCAAAGTGGCCCTGTCCGACTCGCTACCGCTACTCGAACGCATGGGTGCACGCGTGCTCGATGAGCGTCCTTACAAGCTGCTTGATGCCGAGTCGCAAGAGTTCTGGATACATGACCTGGGTCTGCAGTTCGCACCCGACACCGATATTGCGGTCATCAAGGAGCGCTTTGAGGCACTGTTCATGCAGGTCTGGTGCGGTGAGGTGGACAGTGACAACCTCAATCAACTGGTGCTGTCCACCCGGATGGATGCCCGGCAGATTGCCATTCTGCGCGCCTACACCCGGTATTTTCGCCAACTCGGTTTTGCCTTCAGCCAAACCTACATCGAAGCCACGTTGTTCAAAAATTCGGCTATCGCCCAATTGCTCACTGAATTGTTCCATGCGCGCTTTCATCCCGCCGCCAGCGCTGACCGGGAGGCTACACAGCAGACGCTGTGCAGACAGATCGAGTCTCACCTGACTGCCGTGGCCAGTTTGGACGAAGACCGCATCCTGCGCCAGTTTTATGGCGCGATTCGTGCGACGCTGCGCACCAACGCTTGGCAGCGCACCGCGCAAAATGGCGATAAACCGTATTTAAGTTTCAAGTTCGATCCGCATCAACTCCCCGGGGTACCAGAACCCAAGCCGATGTTCGAGATATGGGTGTATTCGCCGCGCTTTGAAGCCTTGCACCTGCGCAACGGCAAGGTGGCACGCGGTGGCATCCGCTGGTCAGACCGGCGCGAAGATTTCCGCACCGAAATTCTTGGCCTGGTCAAGGCGCAGCACGTCAAAAACACCGTCATTGTTCCCGTTGGTTCCAAAGGCGGCTTTGTCCTTAAAAAAGCCCCGGCAAGTGCCGACCGAGAAGCCTTCATGGCTGAAGGCATTTCATGTTACCGCCTGTTTTTGTCTGGCCTGCTGGATTTGACCGATAACCTGGTTCACGCGGCCGTGGTGCCGCCGCCGGATGTGGTGCGCCACGATGGCGATGACCCCTATCTGGTGGTGGCAGCCGACAAGGGTACGGCCAGCTTCTCCGACATTGCAAACAGCGTGTCGGCAGACTACGGTTTCTGGCTCGGCGATGCCTTTGCGTCGGGCGGCTCGGTGGGTTACGACCATAAAAAAATGGGCATCACCGCACGCGGGGCCTGGGAGTCTGCCAAGCGGCATTTCAGGGCGTTAGGGCACAACACCCAGACCACACCCTTCACCGTGGTCGGCATTGGCGACATGTCGGGCGATGTTTTTGGCAATGGCATGCTGCTCTCAGAGCAAATCCAGCTGGTCGCGGCCTTTGACCATCGGCATATCTTTATCGACCCGCATCCCGATGTAGCGCGCAGTTTTGCCGAGCGCCAGCGCCTGTTTGCGTTGCCGCGCTCTAGCTGGGACGACTACGACAAAAGCCTGATCTCGCCAGGTGGTGGTGTCTATTCCCGTGCGGCCAAGTCGATCACACTGTCTGAGGCCGCACGCGCGGTGATGGGCATTGAAGCGACCGAACTGGCGCCGTTTGAGTTGCTCAATGCCCTGCTCAAGGCACCGGTGGACCTGATTTACAACGGTGGCATTGGAACCTATGTCAAGTCTTCCAAAGAAAGCCATCAGCAAGCCGGCGACAAGGCGGGCGATGCCTACCGGGTCAACGGCTCAGAGCTACGCTGTAAAGTGCTGGTCGAGGGCGGCAACCTGGGGTGTACCCAGCTCGGCCGCATTGAATACGCCCAGGCAGGCGGCCTGATCTATACCGATGCCATCGACAATTCGGCGGGGGTGGATTGCTCAGACCACGAGGTGAACATCAAGATACTGCTCGACCGGGTGGTCGAAGCCGGTGACCTGACCTTGAAACAGCGCAACGACCTGCTGGCTTCGATGACCGACGAAGTGGCGCAGCTGGTGCTGGCAGACAACTACTACCAGACGCAGGCGCTCGATCTGGCCAGTCATCGCCCGATGTATGTGCTCGATGCACAACAGCGCCTGATGCATTGGCTCGAAGGCGCGGGCAGGTTACATCGTGCCATCGAGTTCTTGCCCAGCGACGATGAAATCGCCCGCCGGCGCGCCGCCAAAACCGGTCTGACAGCCCCCGAGGGCGCGGTGATTTTGGCCTACGCCAAGATGTCGGTGTTCGATGACCTGGTGGCCAGCAACCTGCCCGATGACCCGTATTTCGACCGCACCCTCAAATCATATTTTCCGCATGCGCTGTCGGCCAGGTTTGCCGATGTGATTGAACGCCACCCGCTGCGTCGTGAAATCATCGCCACCTATGTGGCCAACACGGTGGTCAATCGCGCGGGGGCCACCTTCATCAACTTCCTCGCTGCCGAGGCCGCAGCCACGTCAGCCGATGTGGTGCGCGCCTACACGCTGGCACGCGAAATTTTTGCGTTGGAGCCGCTGTGGGACCAGATTGATGCGCTGGACCTGAAGGTCTCCAGCAGTCTGCAACTTGAATTGCTGGGCCAACTGGTGGCGATGGCGCGGCGCGCCTCGCGCTGGATCTTGCGCCGGCGCGCCAAAGGCGGCGACATGCCCACCCTGATTGCACGGTACCAGCCGGGTGCCGCCGAACTCAGTGCTCAACTGCTGACCTGGCTGCCGGCGCACTCGGTGGCCGACTGGAATGGTGCCACGCAGACGCTGGTGCAAGCCGGTGTGGCGGCCGATCTGGCGCAACGCCTGACGGCATTGGACTTTATCTTTCCGGCACTTGACCTGGTGGATCTGGCGGCACACGCCAAGCTGACGCTGGAAGAGGCGGCACGCACCTATTTTGCGGTGGAGAACCGGCTGGGGCTAATGGCCTGGCGCAGTCAGATTGCACGCTTGCCCACGGATACCTTGTGGCAGACACAGGCACGCGGGAGCGCGCGCGACGACGTGTACGCCATTGCCAGCCAGATTGCAAAAACTGTGCTGACCAGCAATATTGGTGTGGACGATTGGGTTGCGCAACATGCGGCGCAAATCGACCGCCTGTGTCAGCTGCAACAAACCATCAGCCACCAGGCGCCCGATCTGGCACCGATTTCAGTGGCACTGCGTGAATTACGCCATCTGGCGGTTTGAGTTCCGGCTCGGTGCCATGACATTGGCCGGGCAAGCTCACGCAGTGGTGTTGACCACGCTGCCCACAACGGCGGTGCTGGCTGACGACGCTTGGCTGCTGTAACTCTCAACAGCCAGTGTGTTGGTTTGACCGGAAGACTGCAATATATTGGTAGCGGACAGCAGGCTGCCCACCACGATGCTTTGTTGCGTTGCCGATAAATCCATGTTGAGGAGGGGTTTGGCAAACTGGGCAACAGCAGCCAGTTGCTCTGTGTAGGTCGAGCCGTCTGGTTGAGGAACTGTTGCCTGTCTGACGTTGGATCCAGCCGTGCTGGCGGCCGCCTGGCTGGCTTGGTTGGACAGGCTGCGCACAGTCTCTTGCCGCTTTTCGTAATTGCTTTGCGCCTGGTCCATTTGCGCGCTCAACTGGGTCACTTCAGCTTGCGCCTGATCCGCCTCGCGCTTGGCCGCTTCAAGCCGGCTGCGAATCAGCGATGACTGCAGCGATGGGGTGGCACTGTTGATGGCGGCAAGGGCAGCCATGATGACACCTGCTGGCGCGTGACCTCAGGCCGTCACATTGAGCAGCTGGCCCGTGGTCTGCCCCTGGGTATTGACCACCGGTTTGGCTGTTGCGTCTTTCTGATACTGATTCTGCGCCTGAGTGCGGGTTTGCTCCTGCGTCTGGTTCTGGGTTTCGGTCTGCTGACGTGTCTGGGTGCGGGTGGGCTGCTGCGTCGATTGAACTGGTGCGCTGCTGGTGCTTGAAACGTTCATTTGAGGCTCCTTGGTGGGTTAGTTCGAAGTTTACGAGTCTTGCGCACAATGTTCAACCACTGGTTTTAATGTCCTCAGCCGGGTCATGCGTTGAATTGCAAGGCTGCCAGGCCGGCATAAACCCCGCCGTGGGCCACCAGTTCTGCATGCGTGCCCTGTTCCACCAGTTGCCCCTGGTCGATCACCACAATGCGGTCGGCCTTTTGCACCGTGGCCAGGCGGTGCGCGATGATCAGTGTGGTGCGGCCAGACATGGCCGACTCCAGCGCCGCCTGCACCATGCGCTCGCTTTCGGCATCCAGCGCACTGGTGGCTTCATCGAGCAGCAGCAGTGGCGGATTTTTCAGGATGGCGCGGGCAATGGCGATGCGCTGGCGCTGGCCGCCGCTCAGGCGCACACCGCGTTCGCCCAAAAAGGTGTCGTAGCCTTGCGGCAGGGCGTTGATAAAGTCGTGGGCAAAGGCCGCTTGTGCCGCAGCTTTCACTTCGACCTCGGAGGCTTCGGGCCGACCATAGCGGATGTTCTCCAGCGCGCTGCTGGAGAAAATCACCGCGTCTTGCGGCACGATGCCAATGCGGTGACGCAAGTCAGACAAGGCCAATTCGCGGTTGGACACACCGTCAAGCCGGATACAGCCGCTTTGCGCGTCATAAAAGCGCAACAACAACTGAAACACCGTGCTCTTGCCCGCGCCGCTGGGCCCAACCAGCGCCACCGTCTGCCCGGGTGCCACGTGCAGCGAAAAATCGTGCAGCGCGGCCTGCTTTGGGCGCGATGGATAATGAAACGTAACTGATTCAAAGTCAATAGCGCTCCCCGCTTTTGGAATAAGGGCTGGAGCCGGATTTGATGGTGAAACAATAGGCGACTTCTGGTGCAGCAGTTCCATCAGCCGCTCGGTGGCCCCGGCGGCGCGCAGCAGGTCGCCATACACCTCGCCGAGCACCGCAAAGGCGCCGGCCAGAATAATCACATACACCACCGTTTGCCCCAGATGTCCGGCGCTGATGCGCCCAGCCATCACCGCCTGTGTGCCCTGGTACAAGCCCCACAGCAGTGCCGCCGAGGTGGCGATGATGATGAACGCCACCAGCCCCGAGCGTGCCCGGGTGCGCCGCACCGCCATCGCAAACGCGTTCTCGGTGGCGCAGGTGAAGCGGCTGGTCTCAAGCGCTTCTGCGGTGTAGCTTTGCACCACCGGAATGGCGTTGAGCACCTCGGCGGCAATCGCGCTGGAATCAGCCGCGCGGTCCTGGCTGGCGCGCGAGAGCTTGCGCACGCGCCGGCCAAACCCGGCTGCCGGTGCCACGATCAGCAGCAGCACCAGCAGCACCTGCAGCATTACCAGCGGGTTGGTCCAGATCAGAATGCCCAACGCGCCCGCGCCCATCACCAGATTGCGCAGCCCCATGCTCAAACTCGAACCCACCACGGTTTGCACCAGCGTGGTGTCAGCCGATAGTCTTGACAGTACCTCGCCGGTTTGCGTGGTCTCGAAAAACTCCGGGCTTTGCCGCAGCACATGGGCATACACGGCGTTGCGCAAATCAGCGCTGACGCGCTCGCCGAGCCAGCTCACCATGTAAAAACGCGATGCCGACAGCAGACCCAGCGCCACCGCCACGCCAAACATGGCGGCAAAGTGTTCGCGCATCGCCATCAACTGCGTCCCTTTGTCGCTTTGCACCAGGCCGCCGTCGATCAGGCTGCGCAATGCCAGCGGAAAGGCCAGCATGGCCAGCGCCGCGCCCACCAAAAACAGCAGCGCCAGCCCGATCTGCAGTCGGTAGGGGCGCAGAAATGGCAGCAAACCCGACAAAGATCGGGGGCTGCGTGCGGCGGAGGAGTTTTCAGACATGATGAAACCGTTCAAAAAGAAAGCCGGGAAAGCGTTTCTAAAATATACACAAAATCAGTCTCTAGCCCTTATAGAAAAAGCGCTAGCAGCTATAAAAATAAATTAATCATGACAAGCTGAGGGGGCTGGCGTAGCCAGTCATTTCCAGATAGCCCTGGCCCACAGCCTGATTTTGGGCGCTCTGCAACTCGCACAAACCTTCCCAGTAAATGGCTCCAGTTGACTGGCGGCTGTCGAGCTCCTGGTTATCAATCAGCGCGCGCACCGTGTAGCGCTGCCACGGCGCTGTGCTAGCAGAGGCAGACTGCGCCGACAGCCGAATCTCGAGGGTCCATTGCACCGGGTAGGTGGCAGCACTGGCTGGACTTTTCCAGAAACGCGTGGGTGTGAAGACCACGTCTTCTGGCGCAAAAATCACCGGCTCGGTCATCCCCAAGGCGCGCCACGAGCCACCGGCCCACAGCGTATGGCCAGACTTGTTGCGCAGCCGAAAGGCCGTCAGCGCACTGCCGTCGTGCAGATTCATGCCAATCCAGTCCCAGCCCACCGCGTCCGGGTGCAGCAGCGTGTTGCTCCATTCGTGGTCCAGCCAGGCGCTGCCGCTGACGGGCTGCGTCTTGCCGGCCAGCGTCAGTTGGCCCGCCGCCTGCAACTGTGGCAGGCTGTAATAAAAGCTGGCCTGCGCCGCCTGTGGCCCCTTGCGCGACAAGCCCTGGTCGCCTTGCAGCAACAAGGGCTGCGTTTGCGTCAAACGCAGCGCAAAGGCAAAGTCTTGCCCGCGTGCCTGCGCCTGGTAGGCTGGGCCTTGGCGCTTTAGCGACCAGTCGCGCAGGCTGATGGCGGTATCGCGCGTGTCGGCAGCGGCCAGATCGACCGTGGCAGTTCCTGAACTGCGGGCGATGCGCTGGTCGTGCAGCAGCCGCCCGCCCGCCACATCGGTCACCGCTGCATGCGCAAAGATGAGTTGCCGGGCTGCAAAGGCCGACTTCATTTGTTGCGTGGCTTCAACGCGCGAGCGAAAAAACGTCAACTGAAAACCAAAGCGCTGGCTGCCCGCGTGCAACGCGCCTGTGACGTACCACCACTCGATGGCGGTATCGGGGTGGCTGCCCAGATCGCGCGGAAACTGCAATACGCGCCGGGTTAACGGCACCAAGCTGGAAGCAGCATCTGGGCGCGCCATTACAGGCCAGCCAGAAAGCAGCAGGCCGGTGCGCAGCAGTTGGCGACGGGTGAAGTGGGTATGGCGCATGAGTTCAGCTTGGGTGAGTCCCTTGGCAATGCATGACGGCAGGCAGCGGGCCGGCAAACAAGGTAATCCAGTCGTTGGGGGCCCAATGGTAGCGGCAGCTTGATCTGCGCATCAACTCGGGCAGCGGCAGCCTGTTGACCACGCGCGCTTTAGGCGCTGGTGGCTCGACACCGTATGACCATGTCGGCGCGCCGCGCTTTGTCTCGGTGACTTTCAGCTCGGACTTCTAAAGCGGCTGTCGGCTGGGTCAGCCCCATCGCCCGTCGCCAAAGTGCCAACAAGGGCGCTTTGGCGGCGGGCTTTTTTGATTAGACTGCAGCCCTGAGCAATGGGCGGTCGGGATCAAACACAAGGAATCAGGTCATGTTCAAGAGGTCATTCAATCGCACCCTGTTGCTGGCGACGCTGGTTAGCTTTTCAAGTCTTGGGTTGGCGGGCAAGCCGGTTGGCCAATGGGCAGCCACGGCCCCCATCACGTTGACGCTGATTGCCCTGAACGACTTTCACGGCAACATCATGCCCCCCGGCGGCAGCGTGCTGGCTCCTGACAGCACCAATCCGGCCGGTACACGCGTTTCGGCAGGTGGGGCGGCCTACTTGTCCACGCTGGTGCACCAACTGCGGGCGCAAAATCCGAAAAACACGCTGGTGGTAGCAGCCGGCGACATGGTCGGTGCGTCGCCACTGACCTCCGGGTTGTTTCATGATGAACCCACCATCGACGTGCTCAACCAGATTGGCCTGGATGTCTCTAGCGTGGGCAATCATGAGTTTGACAAGGGCCAGGCCGAATTGCTGCGCCTGCAACAGGGCGGCTGCTTTCCCGCGGCAACGGACGGCAGCGCTGGCGTGGTTGGCAAAGACACCTGCATGGACCATGGCCGCTTCAAGGGGGCCAAATTCCAGTACCTCGCCGCCAATGTGCTCGATGAGAAGACGGGCGCCACGCTGTTACCGTCCTCGGTCATCCGCCAGTTGGGCGGTGTCAAGGTCGGCTTTATTGGCCTGACCTTGAAAGACACGCCCACCGTGGTGACCCCGGCCGGCGTCAAGGGGCTGCGATTTGCTGACGAGGTTGAAACCGTCAGTGCGCTGGTGCCAGTGCTGAAAAAACAGGGGGCTACGGTGATCGTGGTGCTGATGCACCAGGGCGGCCAGACGACGGCCAAAACCGTGATGGACAAATCCTGCCCTGGTTTTACCGGCGAGATCGTTGGCCTGAGCGACCGTTTTGACCCGGCGGTTGATGTCGTGGTCAGCGGTCACACGCATCAGGAATACGTTTGTTTTCGCCCCGATGGCAAACTGGTGACGCAAACCGGCTCGCATGGCCGCCTGGTCACGCGCATTGACCTGATCGTCGATGGCAAAACCAAAAAAATCATCGCCAAGGACGCCAACAACCGGCTGGTGGTCAACGATCTGGCGGTCAAGGACCGTGATGGCAAGCCAATTCCCCTGCCAGCGGGCTACACCCCTTTGACGCGTGACCCGAAGGTGGACCAACTGGTGCGCCGCTACGGTGACCTGACAGCCACCATTGCCGACGCGGTGATTGGCCGGCTGGCCGCGCCACTGGACCGCAAGCAAAACCCGGCCGGTGAAAGCACGCTCGGTGCGGTGCTGGCTGATGCCTTTCTGGCCGCCTCCAGCGATGCCAGCTACGGCAGCCAGGCAGCGCAAATCGCCTTTACCAACCCTGGCGGCATTCGCAGTGACATGACATCGAGCCTGACCGTGACCTTTGGCCAGCTGTACAACGTGTTGCCGTTCAACAACAACATTGTCACCATGGACCTGACTGGCCAGCAACTGTTGCGCCTGCTGGAGCAGCAGTGGGAAAGCCCGCAGCCCAAGGGCGGGCGCATCATGCCGGTGTCCAGTGGCTTTAGCTACACCTGGGATGCCAGCCAGCCTGAAGGCGCCGCTCCTGGCACTGGCCAGCGCGTGGTGCCGGGCTCGATGAAACTCAACGGAGAGCCGATCGATCTGGCCGCCAGCTACCGCATCACCGTCAACAACTTCATGGCCAGCGGTGGCGACAACTTCACGCTGCTGCGCGAGGGGCGCAACCGCCAGGAAGGCGACATCGATTCGGCCATTGCCAAGCTGTATTTCCGTGTCAAGGGCATCGTTACGCCACCCAGGCTGGACCGCATCACGCTGATGGCCGTGCCGTCGGTGCCGTAATCACCGCGCCCGCAGCACCAGCTGGGTTTTGCCCATGATGATGTCGAATTTCGACAGGAACGACTGACCCAGCAGCGCCTCGTTATCGTCACCCATGTTCAGCCCGACACCGACCCTGACATTGCTGACGCTCACCGGTCCGATGGCAATCTCCACGCCTTCCACGATGCGCCCGGCCCGGTTTCCATTGGCGGTGCTGAAAGTGGTGGGTGTGCCGCCGCGCAGGCCTGCCCGCTGTGCAAGGCCGACGCTCACGCTGACCAGCGAGGCCCCGGTGTCCACCATGAATTGGGCCGGCTGGCCGTTGACGCTGCCCAGCGCGTAGAAGTGGCCGTCGGCCGAACGCTGAATCACCAGGTCACCATTGGAGCGCACCTGGGCCTGCCTGGGCTTGAGGTAATGCGTCATCAGCAGGTAGAGCAGTCCCATCACCACGCACCAGAAAATCATCATCGGGATCAGCCCGGTTTGCGGTGGGGAGGCGGATTTGTGGCCCAGGTGCTTGCCAGAAAAAGCGGAAAACCGCTCGCGTGTCTT
>JAIFMT010000020.1 GCA_020048295.1 Rhodoferax sp. | reverse complement strand
CCGGTCAATATCTTGTGCGGGTAAGTCTGGTGCCCCACGTCCCACACCACCCGGTCATGCGGTGTGTTAAACACATAGTGCAGCGCCACGGTGAGCTCGACGGTGCCCAGGTTGGAACTCAGATGCCCGCCGGTTTTGGCCACACTTTGCAGCAGGTAGGCCCGCAATTCGGTGGCCAGCGACTCCAGTTGCGTTCGTCCCAGCCGGCGCAAATCGTCAGGCGTGTGAATGGTCTGCAGCAAGGGGAACGGGGTATTCATCAACATATACTTCTACTTTTATAGCTGTAATCGCTTATGTATTATAGGCTGGAGGCACTTTTTCCTGATAACTTTCAAGCCAGTCTCAATGCGAGCGCTGCACCACCATCAAGGCCAGCGACTGCAGGGCCCGCGTATCTGGCAAGCCGCTTCGCTCCAGTGCGGCCAGTGCCTGCGCCAACAGTTGCTGGGCATAGGCTGCAGCGCGCTCCAGCCCCATCAGCGACACAAAGGTCGGCTTGTCGTTGTCGGCATCCTTGCCCGCCGTCTTGCCCAGCGTGGCCGAGTCGGCGGTGACATCCAGAATGTCGTCCACCACCTGAAACGCCAGACCCAGTGCCTCACCATAGTCGTGCAAGGCCGCCAGCGCCTGAGGACTGACACAGCCACAACTGGCCCCCATCATCACGCTGGCGCGCAACAAGGCGCCAGTCTTGAGCCGGTGCATCTCATGCAACTGCGCCTCAGACAGTTGCAACCCGACGCTGGCCAGGTCAATCGCCTGCCCGCCCGCCATGCCGGCACAGCCCGCCGCGCGCGACAGCAGTCTGCACAGTTGGGCCTGCTGCGCCAGCGGTATCACCGCCGCGTCGGGGGTCAGCAACTCAAAGGCCAGCGCTTGCAGCGCGTCGCCTGCCAGCAGTGCGCTGGCCGAGCCAAACTGCACATGCACGGTGGGTTTGCCACGACGCAGCACATCGTTGTCCATGCACGGCATGTCGTCGTGAACCAGAGAATAGGCATGAATGAGTTCCACCGCGCAAGCGGCGCGCAGGGCGGCTTCGGTGGTGCCATCCGGGCTGGCAGCCATCTGCATGCTGCCGCGCCGTGCGGCTTCTTCCAGATCTTCCTCGCAAGCCGGGTCGGGCAGGCCACTGCGGCGCGCGGTCTCCTCAATGTCTTCGCCGGGCGCACCCGCACATCCGGCACACGCCGCCTGCCACGCCGCCAGCACCAGCAAGGGCCGCAAGCGCTTGCCACCGCCGAGCACAGCGTAGCGCATGGCAGCCATCAGGTCCGCCGGGGCGTGGTGCCCGAGGTCTGCGGAGGCATCCACGCTGACCCAGGCATCCAGCGCCTGTTCAACGCCGTCGAGCTGGCGTGCCATCCAGGCGCTGAAATCAAAATTTGCCGTCATGGCTGTTCGGGTGTCCAGGGTTTCAAGGAGCCTGCCTCAAGTAACTTGACCTGGCTTTCCACCGCCTCCAGCCGGTCACGGCAGAACTTGAGCAACTCGGCGCCCTGCTGGTACTGGGCCAGCAATTGATCCAGCGGCAACTCGCCTGACTCCAGCCTGGCCACCAGAAGTTCAAGCGCCTGCAAGGCAGCCTCGTAGCTGACCGGTGCCGCTGCGGCGTGTTTGGAGGCAGTAGCCATAAAACGTCGTACTCCCAGGTGCAAAAGAGGCGGATTTTAGGCCTGAGCGTTGCCTTCACCGTCGCCCTGGCAGGCTTCAAGTCGCCATGCGATAAAGTCTGCACCTTCAATTTGCGATATAGCCGTTGATTCACCACCATGAACCTTTCCATTCGCGTGAGGCACGGGCAACAGGCGCTCAGGCTACTTTGCCTGGCAGCGTGGCTGCTGACAGCCCTATCTGCCAACGCAGCGACCGAAGTGCTGCGGGTGCGTACCGGTGCGCGGGTCGAGGTCACCACGATTGATACGGACGATGCCTTGTGGGCCAAGCTCAGCCATGACCGGGCGCAGGACTTTGATGTGTTTGCCATCAACACGGCTGAGTTGCAGCGCTGCATTGCCGCCGGGCTGGCCCAGCCGATCGACCCGGCAGCGCTGCCCAACCTGGCCCGGCAATTGCCCCGCTTTCGCAATGTGGGCGCGATTGCCGGCCTGACGCACCAAGGGAAGGTGTTTGGCGTGCCCTACACCTATGCCGAAATGGGGCTGATTTATGACCGTAGCCAAGTTGTCCCACCGCCCGACTCGATCACTGCCCTGTGGGACCCGCGCTGGCGCGGCCGGGTGCTGCTGTACAACGGCGGCAGCCACAATTTTTCGCTGGCGGCGCTGGCGCTGGGCAACGCCAACCCATTTCAGATCAATGGCCTGCAGTGGCCTGCCGCCGTTGACAAGCTGATTGCCCTGCGCCGCAATGCGCTGGGTTTTTACGTCCAACCCGAAGAATCAACTGAGCTTTTCAAGCGCAAGGGGGCCGTCTTGCTGTTGGCCAACTACGGCTCGCAACAAGTCAAGCTGCTTAGGGCGGCGGGGGTTGATGTGGGCTATGCCATACCCAAAGAAGGCGCGCTGGCCTGGCTGGATGTCTGGGCCATCGCCCATGGAACGACCAGGCTTGCCCTGGCCCATGCCTGGATCGACTACCTGCTGGAGGCCGCGCCGGGTGAGGCGCTGGTGCATCGCCAGGGGCTGGCCAACACCACCTCTGAGTCGCCGTACCTGAGGGCTGCCGACCGGCTGATCTGGCTGGAGCCGGTGGAAGACGTTCAGCGGCGCGGCGAACTCTGGTCGCGCATTTATTCGGGTGATCGCGCCAGCCGGGTGTTGGCACCATGAACTTCGGCATTGCCGCACGTCTGAGCGGGGTGCTGGCACTGGTCAGCGTACTGATTGCCGGGTTAACCGGCCTGTATGCCTACCGCGCCAGCCACGAACTGCTGGTACAAGCGGCCAAGAGTGATCTGCTGGCCACCACCCAGGTGCTGGCCAGCCGCATTGCCATTCAGCGCCTGGATGTCTCGGGCGACCTGCAAGTACTGGCAAACCACACTGCCAGTCTGGCGGTGTTGCGTGGCGAGCCGGGTTTGCCGGCTGATCGGCTGGCAAACCTGTTCAAGTTGTTCATGCAGGCCAACCCCAGCTATTTCCAGGTACGGCTGATTTCGGCAGATGACTATGGTCTGGAGCGCGTCAGGGTTGATCGGCAAGGCGACGCGTTGCTGCGCGTTGAAGGTGACGACCTGCAGGAAAAGAGCCATTACCCTTACGTCTCCGAGACGTTGAAGCTGCCCGCTGGCAGCACCTACCTGTCACGCATCGTTATCAACCACGAGCGCGGTGCGCATGCCGGGCTGAATCAACCCTCGGTGCAACTGGCAATGCCGGTGATCGATGGACAAAGCAAGGCGCTGGGCGTGGTGGTGATCAATCTGGACCTCAACGGAGTTTTCAAGGCGTTGGCGAGCGACTTGCCGCCTGATTTCGAGCTTTTCATGACCAACGCGCAAGGCGACTTTCTGATCCACCCCGACCCGAGGCAGACGTTTGGCTTTGACCGGGGGCAACGAGTGCTGCTGCAAGACGAATTTCCGGCCACCCAGGCCCTGCTGGAGGGCAACGCCAGCCAACTGGTGCTGGAAGCCCCCGCCGGGAAACACAACAAGGTCCCGATGGTGGCGGCGTTCATCCGTGCTGAGGTGAAAGTGCCCAATGATGAAAGCCAAATGTTGCTGGGCGTAGCCGAACCCTTGGCCAATGTGCTGGCGCGGGCCGACCAGCTGGGCCGAACCACCCTGCAGATTGTGCTGGGCTTTGGGCTGTTTGGCGTGTTGCTGGCGGTGCTGCTGGCGCGCTGGATCACCCGCCCGCTCAACGCCGTGAATGATGCCGTGCAACACTTTTCGACAGACCACGCCATTTCGGCATTGCCGCTTCACCGACACGATGAAATTGGTCAGTTGGCGCGCAGCTTTGCCCATATGCAGCAGCAGATACAACAGCAATTTGCCGAGTTGCAAGCCAATCGTGTCGAACTCGAACACTTGGCGCGGCACGACGTGCTGACCGGTCTGCCCAACCGCCGCCTGTTCATGGAGCGCCTGGAAATCGCCATCGAGCTGGCCAAGCGCCACCACGCGCAACTGGCACTGCTGTTCATCGATCTGGACAATTTCAAGGACATCAACGACACCTTCGGGCACGCCAGTGGCGATGCAGCACTGCAGACCGTGGCGCAGCGATTGTTGGCCAATTCGCGCGTCGTCGATACCGTGGCACGGCTTGGCGGCGATGAATTTGTGCTGTTGCTGGACAACCCGACGCAGCGCGAGCAGATCGCCGCGATCGCCGAAAAGATCTCGGCCAGCATGGCCGAGCCCGTCTTGTCAGACCAGCACCGGTTTGGGGTGACACTGAGCATTGGCATCAGCCGCTACCCGCAAGACGGCCACAGCGCTGACCAGCTCATGTCCGCTGCCGACCGGGCCATGTACCAGGTGAAACGCGGCGCCCGCAACGGTCACCGTTTTGTCTCGGACGCGTGATCGTTACAATCCGCGACTCTTGCGCCAGCCCCGGCTGGTTTTTTTCATCTGGCACCGCGTGTGTCTCTCCCTGTGGGGAGTCTTTAGGTCAGGTCACCCATGTCTGATTTAAGTCTTCAACTGCAGCCGGCCTCTGGCCAACTACCAGTTAGTTCTTATTTTGATGCCGCGCTGTTCCAGCGCGAACAAGCCATCCTTTTCCAGCGGGGACCACGCTACGTGGGCCACGCCCTGAGTGTGCCCCATGTGGGCGACTACGCCACCTTGCCCCAGGAGCACGAAGGACGCGTCCTGGTGCGCACCGCGCAAGGCATCGAGCTGCTGTCCAACGTCTGCCGCCACCGCCAGGCGTTGATGCTCAAGGGGCACGGCTCGCTCA
Organism: Rhodoferax sp.; assembly: GCA_020048295.1. The sequence continues at coordinate 1,924 of JAIFMT010000020.1, read as the reverse complement.
ATGCCACTGGTGGCAACATCGTCTGCCCGATTCACCGCTGGACCTACGGTGGCAGTGGCGCGCAGCCCGCCGGCCAGTTGATTGGCGCGCCACACTTTGCCCATGATCCGTGCCTGCACCTCAACAACTACCCGCTGCAGGAATGGAATGGCCTGCTGTTTGAGGCCAATGGCCGCGACGTGGCGGCTGACCTGGCCGGCATGGGCGAGCGTGCCGCGCTTGATTTTTCTGGCTTTGTGCGTGACCGGGTGGAGTTGCACACCTGCAACTACAACTGGAAGACCTTCATCGAGGTCTATCTGGAGGACTACCACGTCGGGCCGTTTCATCCCGGGCTGGGCCACTTTGTCACCTGTGATGACCTGCACTGGGAGTTTGGCGAACATTATTCGGTACAAACGGTGGGTGTGTCGGATGCCTTTGGCCGCCCCGGCTCGCCTGTGTATCAGCGCTGGCACGACGCACTGCTGGCGTATCGCGGTGGCCGGCAACCTGAGCGCGGAGCCATCTGGCTGACTCTTTACCCGCACATCATGGTCGAGTGGTATCCGCATGTGCTCACCGTCTCAAGCTTGCACCCGATGGGGCCGGACCAGACGCTGAACATGGTCGAGTTTTACTACCCCGAAGAAATTCAGGCGTTCGAGCGCGAGTTTGTCGAAGCCCAGCAGGCCGCCTACATGGAAACCTGCATTGAGGACGACGAGATTGGCGAGCGCATGGACGCTGGCCGCAAGGCGCTGCTGGCACGCGGCGACAACGAAGTCGGCCCGTACCAGAGCCCGATGGAAGACGGCATGCAGCACTTTCACGCCTGGTACCGGCAGCAGATGGGGCCTTGAGGACTACTATTTTTACAATAGCTGTCAGCGCACTATCCATAAGGGCTAGAGCCCTATTTTTTATATAAATCACCGAGATCAGCAATGCAGGCACTTTGGATGGTTTTGGCGGCGTTCCTGTTTGCCAGCATGGCCGTTGGCATCAAGATCGCCTCGCACAGCTTTGGCCTGTTCGAGCTGGTGTTTTACCGTGGACTGGTGAGTGTGATTTTCATGGCCAGCGTGATGCGCGCCCGAGGCATCGCGCTGGCCACGCCGGTGCCGATGATGCACGCCTGGCGCACCGTGATTGGCGTGTTTTCGCTCTCCAGCTGGTTTTACGCCATTGCCCACCTGCCGCTGGCCACCGCCATGACGCTCAACTACATGAGTGGCGTGTGGGTGGCGGCATTTGTGGTGGGTGGTGCCATGCTGTATGGCAAGCCAGCCCAGCAAGCGCCGCTGATGGCCACCGTGCTGGCCGGCTTTGCCGGCGTGGTGATGATGCTGCGCCCCACGCTGGACCAGAACCAGCTGTTTGCCGGGCTGATCGGATTGCTGTCGGGCCTGGGCGCGTCGATGGCGTATTTGCAGGTCACCGCGCTCGGCAAGGCGGGCGAGCCCGAGGGCCGCACGGTGTTTTACTTTTCCATCGGCACTGCGCTGGTCGGGCTGGTGGGCGTGCTGTTCAACGGCTTCACACCCTGGGCTGGCGTGAGTTGGCAGGCTGCGGCGTGGCTGGTGCCGATTGGCGTACTGGCCTCGCTGGGCCAGTGGTGCATGACGCGCGCGTTCAGCCGTGGCTCCACCCTGCTGGTGGCCAACTTGCAATACGCCGGCATTGTGTTTGCCGCGTTTTACAGCCTGCTGCTGTTTGGCGACCAGATCGACCCGATCGCCTGGGCCGGCATGGTGGTGATTGTGGTCAGCGGCATAACGGCCACCGTGCTGCGCACGCGCGTGTTGCCTGACACGCCTGCTGAAGAACATTGAAGTTTGCCGCTGTGTCGCATTTGCTTGAGCATTCCAGTGGATGCAGGGTCATGACACCCTTGGGAAGCGCGCCAATTCAACAACCCCCCGCTCGAACCCGCGAGGCAGGG
>JAIFMT010000225.1 GCA_020048295.1 Rhodoferax sp. | reverse complement strand
CCATTGGGCAGACGAAGACAGTGCAGATTGGGCGATCACACCGTCTTCGAAGTCACTCATGGCACCGTCCACCGCGCCCTGCAGTGTGGACAGATTGACCTCAGCCACTGGCATGGCGTTCAGGCATTCGCGCAAAAAAACGCGTGCACCAAGCTCTCCCTTTTTTTGACGCAAAAAATAATGCAGGGTGGTCACGCTGGTAGCGCACAGCAGCGTGCTTCCGGCTTTGCGCGCCTTGGCCAATGCCAGCGCGCTGTTTTGCAAAAAAGGCTCGCGCTTCAGGGCAATGTCGAGCATGACATTGGTGTCCACCAGAATGCTCATGGGGCACCTTTGCCAAGGTACTTTTGTTCCAGATACGCGTGGTAGTCGTCGAGGGTGGGAGCGGGAGAGCCATCGTCAGGTGCCGCTGCACCGATCAAGCTTTTGGTGAACGGGTCGAGTTGATCTTCCCAACTGCGGTCGGCAGCTGGCACTGCGGGTGCTTGCTGCAAATCGCGCAAACCGCGTTCAACAAAGCTGACGATCAGATTCTTCAGCGAGCTGCCCTGCAAGGCGGCTTGCGCCTTGAGTTGGCGAAACAACGGGTCTGGAAAATCGAGGGATGTTTTCATGACTAAATTTTAGTGGATTTATATTTTTATATTTTTACCACTGCCCGGTTTCCATGCGAATCGCCACTTCGCAGTCGGCAAAAATCTCCAGCTTGGCAATCTTCACGCGCACGCCTTTCACGCCGGGTAGCTGCATAAGCCGGTGCGACAGTTTGCCAATCAGCGACTCCAGCAGGTTAACGTGCTCGGCGGTGCATTCGTCGATGATGATCTTGCGCACTTTGCGGTAGTCCAGCACATGGGTGATGTCGTCGTCGCGCGGCAGCAGTGGCTGTTGGCCCAGGCTGAGTTCGGCATCGACCTGAATCGGCTGCGGTGCGGCCATTTCGGCCTCCAGAATGCCCAGATTGGCATCAAAGCGCAGGCCGGTCAGCGTCAGGGTTTGCTGGCCGAGGGTGTAGGACGGGTTGGGGGTCATGGGGTGGCCAAAAAGCATTACATCAGCGAAAAATCGCGCTCGAACTTCATCAGGTGCTGGCCGCCATCGACCAGCAGCGTGGTGCCAGTGATCGAGTTGTTGTTCAGCGCAAACGACACGGTGGCGGCCACATCGGCAGCGGTGGACGAGTGACCCAGCGGCGAGAGCTTGTGCAGCATCTCAAACTTTTCTGGGCTGAGAATGTGGCTGGTCAGCGTCAACCCGGGGGCCACGCCCACCACGCGGATGCGCGGGGCCAACGCAATCGCCAGCATGGTGTTGGCAGCTTCCAGCGCGGCCTTGGACAGCGTGTAGCTTAAAAAGTCAGGGTTCTGGTTCCACAGCTTCTGGTCGAGCAGGTTGACCACGGCACCGGTGGAGGCATCGCCGCGCGACTGCAGATGATCCAACAGCGCCTGGCTGAGCAAGATGGCCGCGCCGGCGTTGCTGCGCATGTGCTTGTCCATGGCAGCAAAGCTGAAGGTCTCGGGTGTGTCGTGCTCAAAGGTGGAGGCACTGTTGACCAGCGCATCCACATGGCCAGATTAGCACGAAATGAGGCTGCAGCCCCCGCCAGTCTTGTGCAGTCAGCTACAGTTTTTGTTGCTTCTTCGACCGAGTCGCGGTAGTGCACGGCAACCCTCCAGCCCTCTTTGGCCAGCGTCAGGGCAATTTCACGGCCCAGTCGCTTGGCGGCACCGGTAATCAGCACGGTGCGCTGGCGGGCGGGGAGGGTGGGGGGGGATGTATCGTTTGACATTCGGGGACAATCCAAAGCTATGACAACACCCAACAGTTTAACGAGCGCGCTCTCTGCGCTGATCGCGCAGTCCATCGAGGCGGCCGGTGGCTGGCTGGGCTTTGATGCCTTCATGCAGCAGGTGCTGTATGCCCCGGGGTTGGGCTACTACGCGCACGGTAGTGCCAAGTTTGGCGCATTGCCTTACCGCGTGCAGGACGGCGCGCGGGTGGCGGGCAGCGACTTCGTTACTGCGCCCGAGCTGAGTCCGCTGTTTGGCTGGACGCTGGCGCAACAGGTGGCGCAAGCCCTGCAGGAGACCGGCACGCAGGAGGTATGGGAGTTTGGTGCCGGCTCGGGCGCGCTGGCCTTGCAGGTGCTGCAGGCCTTGCAGGCACAGGGCGTGCCGCTGCTGCGCTACACCATTGTGGATATATCCGGCAGCTTGCGTGAGCGCCAGCGCGCCACGCTGGCGGCGTTTGCCGACCAGGTGCGCTGGGTGGCTGCGCTGCCCGATGCCATGCGCGGCGTGGTACTGGGCAACGAGGTGCTCGATGCCATGCCGGTCAAACTGCTGGCGCGCGTGGGTGGCGTCTGGCACGAGCGTGGTGTGGTGCCTGGCTCCTCCGAGGCAGACGGTACGCCTGGCTTTGCCTGGCAGGACCGCGCCACTCTCCTGCGCCCGCCCATTGAGATACCCGGCGAGCACGATTACCTGACCGAGATCCACCCGCAAGGTGAATCGTTTGTGCGCACGCTGGGCGACAAGCTCGAAGCCGGCGCGGTGTTTCTGATCGACTACGGCTTTTCTGAAGCCGAGTACTACCACCCGCAGCGCCACATGGGCACGCTGATGTGCCACCGCGCGCATCAGGCGGACAGCGACCCGCTGGCGGACGTGGGGCAAAAAGACATCACTGCGCACGTCAACTTCACCGGCGTGGCGCTGGCCGGCAACGAGGCCGGGCTGGGCGTGCTGGGCTATTGCAACCAGGCGCGTTTTTTGCTGAACTGCGGCTTGCTGGCGCAGCTGGAGGTGGCCGACCTGCCGACCCGTGTGATGGCACAAAAACTGATCATGGAGCATGAAATGGGCGAGTTGTTCAAGGTGATCGGTTTCTACCAGGGTGAGCCGTGGCAGGCGCTGGGCTTTGCGCATGGCGACCGCACGCACACGCTGTAGCCGGGTGGCCACACCATGATCCGCTGGCTGATTGTTGTTTTGCTTGCCCTGATCTTGATCAATGGCTTGACCCCGTGGCTGCAAAAGCTGGGTTTTGGCCGTTTACCTGGTGATATCCGTTTCAAAATCTTTGGCCGCGAGATATTCATCCCGCTGACCACCACCGTCCTGCTGAGCCTGGTGGCCGCAGGAATTTCAAAACTGCTGTGATTTGGTGTTGCGCGCGCTTGATAAAGTGTTGACCGTCGCTATCTTGCAGGCCAGAAAGGTTTTTTAGTCATGACTGATTCATTGCACATTGTTTGCCCCCACTGCCACACCACCAACCGCGTTGCTCAGGCCGATCTGGTCAAGGCCCCCGATTGCGGCAGTTGCCATAAGCCGCTGTTTGTGGCGCACTCCACGGCGCTTGACGAGGTGTCGTTTGACAAACACATTGGCCGCAGCCAGATTCCGGTGCTGGTTGATTTCTGGGCCCCCTGGTGCGGTCCGTGCCGCCAGATGGCTCCCGCCTACGAGCAGGCCGCCGCGCAGCTCGAACCGCAGGTGCGGGTGGCCAAACTAGACACCGAAGAGGCGCAGAGTCTCGGGGCGCGCTACAACATTCGCAGCATTCCAACGCTGGTGCTGTTTGCTGACGGCAAGGAAATCGCCCGCCGCGCAGGTGCGCTGGGAGCCAACGACATCGTGCGCTGGTGCTGTCCGCGCACCGCAGCGCCACTGCGGCAAGCCGTTTGGCTCAGTTGGGCCAGGATGGCAGGATCACTTTGACCGCACGCCCATGACGCAAATCCGCACCGAAACCATCCACAGAACCCTGCGTCCGTGGGGCTGGTTCGAGACCCTGTCCGAAGTGCCGGGTTCCAAAATCAAACGCATCGGCGTGCTGCCCGGCCAGCAACTCAGCTTGCAAAAGCACCGCTATCGCAGCGAACACTGGGTGGTGGTGCAAGGCACAGCGCGTGTCACACTGGATACACAGACGTTTGATTTGCAGGTGGGGCAACACTGCGATATTGCGCTGGGGCAAGTGCACCGCATCGCCAACCGAAGTGCTGAGCAACTGGTTGAAATTGTCGAGGTCCAGTTTGGCGAGCGATTGAGCGAAGATGACATCATCCGTTTGAGCGATGATTACGGTCGTGTGTGATCATTTTCAGATGGACATTGCAGGAAACCTTTCATGAATACTAATGTGATGACGGAGGGCTTTGCGCTGCCTGCGGGCGCGCCACCGGTAGCCTGCGTTGATATAGGCGGCACCAAAGTGGCTGTCTATGTGGTGGACCCGCAAGGCGTGCGTGGCAAGGTGGCCGAGCCCACCGCCGTGGTGGGCAGCAACGACGCACTGGCGCAGCAGATCATCCGGCTGATTGGCCAAAGCTGTGCCGCCGCCGGGTTGCCGATCAGCGCCATCGCCCGGGTCGGTGTGGCCTCGTGCGGGCCGTTTGTGCTGAATCAGGGGCAAGTCGAATTGGCCGCCCCCAACATTTGCGGCGGCCAGGCAGGCCCAGCGCGCGGCTTGCCCAATGACTGGAAAACCGCTTTGCTGGAAGCCCCGTTGCGCGCGCGTTTTGCCCATGTGCGGGTCGAAAACGACGGCATTGGCGCGCTGGAGGCGGAGCGCCGCTGGGGTGCGCTGCAATTGGATGGCGTGCCGATGGCCAACTGCGCTTATGTCACCTGGAGCACCGGCATTGGCACTGGCCTGTGTGTCGATGGGCATGTGCTGCGCGGCAAGAACGGCAATGCCGGGCACGCCGGGCACACTTTTGTCAGCGACAACACCGACGCACTGTGCGGCTGCGGCAATGTCGGCGATGTGGAGGCGCTGATTGCCGGCAACGCGCTGGCGCGCCGCTTTGCCTCCGCTGGCTACCCCGACCCTGCTTCACTCTTTGAAGCAGCCTACGCAGGCGATACAAGGGCTGAAACCTTGATTGATGATGTATGTCAGGTGATGGGCCGAATGCTCTACAACCTGATTGCCACGCTCGACCTGTCGCGTATCTGCATTGGCGGCAGCGTCTATTGGCATCACCGCGATTACCTGCTACCACGCCTGCAGGCGGCAGTGCGCGGCAAATTGCCACCGCTGACCGAGGGCTGTGAGCTGGTCAGCGCTGGGCTGGGCCTCCAGGCGGGTGATTTGGGTGCGCTGGCGTTGGTGGCTTGAATCACTCACTCAATCGCGGCTATAGGGGTTAGTCCCCATTGTAATTAATTAAAAATTAATTAACAATCAGCGGATTCGTGCAACACGGTGTCTGCGCGAACCAACCCGCGCCCCGAGCCATGCGACTTTTGGGGCAGCAACATCCAGGAGATCACATGTTGAAGCTTTCCCAATTGGCAACTGCCGTGGCGTTTGTAGTAGCTGGTAATGCAGCGATGGCCGGTGAGGTCGAAGTATTGCACTGGTGGACCTCGGGCGGCGAGGCCAAGTCGGTCGGCGAGCTGAAAAAAATCATGCAAGCCAAGGGCAACACCTGGAAGGATTTTGCAGTGGCCGGCGGCGGTGGCGACAATGCCATGACCGTGCTGAAAAGCCGTGTGGTGGCCGGCAACCCGCCCGCTGCCGCCCAGATCAAGGGCCCGGCCATTCAGGAATGGGCTTCAGAAGGCGTGCTGGCCGACCTGACCCCGGTGGCCACGGCCGAGAAATGGGATTCGCTGCTGCCTGGCGTGGTGGCCAATGTGATGAAGTACAAGGGCAAGTACGTGGCTGCCCCGGTCAATGTGCACCGCGTCAACTGGATGTGGGCCAATTCGGCGGTGTTGAAAAAGGCCGGTGTGGCTGGCGCGCCCAAAACCTGGGACGAGTTTTTTGCAGCAGCCGACAAGGTCAAGAAAGCAGGTCTGATTGCCGTGGCACACGGTGGTCAGAATTGGCAAGACTTCACCACCTTCGAGTCGGTGGTGCTGGGTATTGGCGGTGTCAAGTTTTATCAGGATGCCATGATCAAGCTTGACCCCAAAGCGCTGACCAGCCCGACCATGACCAAATCGCTGGAAGCCTTCCGCAAGGTCAAGAGCTACACCGACCCCGCCTCCCCCGGTCGCGACTGGAATCTGGCCACCGCCATGGTGATCCAGGAAAAGGCAGCCTTCCAGTTCATGGGTGACTGGGCCAAGGGCGAGTTCACGGCGGCGGGCAAAGTGCCAGGCAAAGACTACATCTGCGCAGCCGCCCCCGGCACCGCCAATGCCTTTACCTTCAATATCGACTCGTTTGCCATGTTCAAGCTGAAAGATGCTGCGGCCCAAAAGGCTCAGGCCGATCTGGCAGCAGCCATCATGGGCACCGAATTCCAGGAGGTGTTCAACCTGAACAAGGGTTCCATTCCGGTGCGCCTGAACATGGACATGGCCAAGTTTGACGATTGCGCCAAGCTCTCCAGCAAAGACTTCGTGGCTAGCTCCAAGTCGGGTGGTCTGGTGCCGTCGATTGCCCACGAAATGGCGGTACCGCCCGCTGTGTCAGGGGCCATCAAGGATGCAGTCAGCCAATTCTGGAACGACGACAAGATGTCGGTGGCTGATGGTGTGAAGAACATCGCCAAAGCTGCGGCTGCCAAGTAAGCTGGGGTTTGTTGCAACTGTCCCTGATCTTGGATTGGTTTGCCATTCAAGTTCAGGGGTGGCGACACGCGTTGCCCTAACCCGCAGCAGGGCCGGGGTGCGACCCGCCGCTCATGTCCCCCGCCTTCGGCTCCTCCTTGACTTCGCTCTGGGTCGCACCCCAACGCTGCTGCTAGACATTGCGGTATTCATTTCCAAATGACAACTGTGGTGTCTAGACCTGGTGAGGTGGGTGTTGCGCCTAGTGAGGTCAAGAAGGAGACCGAAAGCTCCGCTTTCGGTCGGGGGACACGAACGTAGCGCAATACCCGCCTCACTAGGTCGGGTTGAGCCGCAGTGGCCCCTTCAACGGATCGTCAACGATCCCAACGATTAACTCAAAGGCGAAAGTTGTATGAAATCCTTTGAAAACGTATTACCCAAGCTGGTGATCGCACCGGGCTTTGTGCTCGGTTTTGCCTTCATTTACGGCTTGATGATCTGGAACGGCGTGTTGTCGGTGACCAACTCGCGCATGCTGCCCAACTATGATGAATTTGTCGGGCTGGAGCAATACGCCCGCCTGTGGGAAATGGACCGCTGGTACGTCGCCCTGAAAAATCTGGGCATTTTCAGCATCTTGTACGTGGGCGGCTCGATGCTGCTGGGTATGGTGCTGGCGATTTTTCTGGACCAGAAAATCCGCTTTGAGGGCGTGATCCGCACCATTTATCTGTACCCGATGGCGCTGTCGTTCATCGTCACCGGTACCGCCTGGAAATGGATTTTGAACCCCAGCCTGGGGCTGGAAAAACTCATGCACGACCTGGGCTGGGCCAGTTTTGGCTTTGACTGGCTGGTGCAAAGCGACACCGCCATCTACTGCGTGGTGATCGCCGGCATCTGGCAGTCGGCCGGTTTTGCCATGGCGCTGTTTTTGGCGGGCTTGCGTGGCATTGACGACAGCATCATCAAGGCCGCGCAGATGGACGGGGCCAGCCTGCCGCGCATTTACTGGCGCATCATCTTGCCGGTGCTGCGCCCGGTGGTGTTTTCGACCATTCTGGTGCTGTCGCATTTGTCCATCAAGGCGTTTGACCTGGTGATGGCGCTCACCGCCGGTGGGCCGGGCTATGCGTCGGACGTGCCTGCCACCTTCATGTTCACCATGAGTTTCACGCGGGGCCAAATTGGTCTGGGGGCTGCCAGCGCCACCATGATGCTGGCCATGGTGGCGGCCATTGTGGTGCCTTATCTCTACAGCGAACTGCGGTCCAAGCCGCACGAGCGCTAAACCAAAGGAACTGCGCCATGAGTGCCAAAACCCTCTCCCGCCTGGCGGTCTATAGCGTGCTGCTGCTTGCCGCCGTGTTGTTTCTGGCTCCGCTGTATGTGATGCTGGCCACCAGTTTCAAGGATGCCGAGCAAATTCGCTCTGGCAACCTGCTGAGCCTGCCCAACAGCCTGAACTTTGAGTCGTGGACGCTGGCCTGGTCCACCGCCTGCACCGGGGTCGATTGCCGGGGCCTGAAACCCTACTTCTGGAACTCGGTGATGATGGCCGTGCCCGCCGTGCTGATCTCCACTGCCTGGGGTGCCATCAACGGCTACGTGCTCAGCATGTGGAAGTTCAAGGGCAGCGACCTGCTGTTTGGCTTTATCCTGTTTGGCGTGTTCATGCCGTTTCAGGTGGTGCTGCTGCCGATGAGCCAGGTGCTGGGTTACCTGGGCCTCTCCAGTTCGATTGGCGGGCTGGTGCTGGTGCACTGCCTGGCCGGCATGGCTGGCACCACGCTGTTTTTCAGAAACTACTACACCGCCATTCCGCGTGAATTGGTCAACGCGGCACGTATGGACGGCGCCGGTTTCTGGCGCATCTTCTACCGCATCGTCATTCCGATGTCCACGCCGATCCTGATGGTCACACTGATCTGGCAATTCACCAATATCTGGAACGACTTTTTGTTTGGTGTGGCCTTTAGCGGTGCCGACAGCAAACCCATCACCGTGGGGTTAAACAATATGGCCAACACCACCAGCAGCGTAAAAAACTACAACGTCGACATGGCTGCGGCCATCATTGCCGGCTTGCCCACCATGCTGGTCTATGTGCTGGCGGGCC